>QHPA01000325.1:1117-5873 GCA_003218935.1 Verrucomicrobiota bacterium | reverse complement strand
TCACCGCCGTCGAGACCAGCAACTCCATCCTCGTCGTGCCCGAAGGCAAGGAGCCGAAAATGAGCGCCGAGTTGGTGGGCGCTTTGCGGGGCGAAATACCCGAAGGAAGGCAGCGGCTTTTGAAGGTATTTTCACTCAAACACATCCAAGCCGGAGAGCTGAAGGAAAAGATTCGCGGTGTGCTTTCGGACAAAGCGACCATCGAAACGGATGACCGCGCCAACCAGATCATCGTTTCGGACTACAACGACAATCTGCGCCTTCTGGAAAAACTCATCGCTGAGATCGACGTTGTTTCCAGGTCCGACTCCGTCATCAGGATTTATTCCTTGAAGCACGCCGACGCCGAGGAACTGGCCAATCTCCTGAGCCTCATTATCAATGCGCAAGCGGCGAGTTCTTCCGGACCGCAAGGAAGGTCTTCCTCGCCTCCGGGTGGCGGCCCTTCCACCGTCATCGGCGGCCCTCAACCCCCGCCCTCCGGCCCGCCACCTTCGAGCGGCGGTGGCGCCCCGGCGTCGGCCCAGCAGGTGCGCATCTGGCCCGACAAGACTTCCAACCGCCTCATCGTGGCTGCGCCGGAATCGAAATTGCCTGAAATCGAGAACCTCATCGAGGTGCTGGACACAGATAAACCCCAGGGCGTCGCCATCCGCGTCATCCCGTTGAAAAACGTCAACGCGCAAGAGCTGGTCAAGGAGATCGCTCCTCTTTACCAGAAGATGAACGGCAAATCGCTCAAGGACACCGTTGAGGTGGCGGCCGACGACCGGGCCAACTCCCTGATCGTGCTTTCGAGCGAATCCAACTACACGGCCATCGAGAAGCTCATCTCCACGCTCGATACCGAAGACGCTCAGGACAAAATCATGCAGGCGTTCCCGCTCAAGAACGCCGATGCGCAGGACGTCGCCAAACAACTGAAAGACCTTGCCGAGGACACCGGAAGCTCATCCCGATATCCTTTCTATTTCTTCTCCTCTGCTCCGGCCAGCAGTTCAAAGAAGATGAACGTCGTCGCCGACCGCAGGCGCAACACGGTGATCGTCCAGGCTCCCCCGACGCGAATGGAAGCCATCGCGAAAATGACCGAGGCCCTCGATGAGCCCGTCTCCGACGACAGCCTGGCGCCGAAAATCTACCCGCTGAAATACGTGAGCGCGGCCGATATGGAAGATATCCTCAATGAACTTTTTCTGAAGAAGCAGCAGATGCGTCCCTATTGGTATTACTATGACGAAGCTCCGGAATCGACGCCCGATCGCGACGTCGGTCGGCTTTACGGCAAAGTCCGCATCACCAGCGAGCCTCACTCCAACACCCTCATCGTCACCGCCAACTCCAAAGAAAACCTCGCGGCGGTGGAAGAAGTCCTCAAACAGTTGGATGCGCCGTCGGAAGCGGGTGAGAGCACCCTGCGCGTTGGCCTTAAGTTTGCCAAGGCTTTCACTGTGGCCAACAGTATCAACATCCTCTTCGCCAAAAACGGTTCCCCGCCGTTGCGGCCGGTTGCGCAACCAGGACAACCCGGCGCCCCGGCGCCCCAGCAGCAGTCATCGCAAAGCAGCTCTTCCCGAAGCGGCTTCGATCTGGAACAGGAAACCAAGGAAGAAGGCTATTATCCCTGGCTCGGCGGGCAACCGGATAACCTTCGCACCTCCGAAGGCCGGACCGCCGCCCGCCCGGTCAGTGACCTCGTTGGCCGCGTCCGCGCGGTGGCGGACCTGCGCAGCAACGCGCTGCTGGTCTCCGCTAATGTCCACTTCTTTCCCCAGGTCCTGAAGCTGATCGAGGACCTCGATGCCCCCACCGACCAGGTCGTGATCGAGGCCAGGCTCGTCGAAGTCTCCAGTGATTTTCTCGACAAGCTCGGCGTCCGCTGGTCGCCGGACGGAAGCAAGGTCTTCACGGCGGATGATTTTGACAACTCGCTGCTCGCCCGTGCCAACAGCCAGTACCAAAAGGGCTTTGGAGGAAGGACCACCGTCAACACGCCTGCGTCCAGTTCCCTCCCTTCCGTCCTTGCCTCCCTGCGTTCAGGGGTGCTGGACAGCACCATCAGCATGGACTATCTCGTTCAGTTCCTTCGCAAGACCACCGCCGCCACCGTCCTCGCCGAGCCTCAAATCAACATCCGTGACAATGAAACGGGTCGGCTCTTCGTGGGCCAGCAGGTGCCGATACCCGACAACACTCAAGTCTCACAACTGGGCGGACAAAACACGAGTATCAGGTATAAAGACGTGGGCGTCGTTCTCGAAGTCACCCCGCACATCAACACCTCGGGTGACGTCGAGCTGAAAATCCACGCCGAATCCTCCACGGTCGTGCCCGGCCAAACCGTGCTGGGCGGCGCCCTTTTCGACACGCGCAACTTCCGCACCGACCTCAGGGCCAAAGACGGGCAGACCCTCGTCCTGGGCGGAATCATCCAAAAGCAAGTGTCGGATACGTTGCGAAAGACCCCGATCCTCGGAAGCATCCCGGTGGTCGGATGGGCGTTCAAGAAAAAGGATAAAACGACGCACGAAGTCGAGTTGATGGTTTTCCTGCGCCCCAAAGTCGTTCGGAATCCGCAAGACGCCCAGGAATTGATGGAAGAGATAGAGCGGAAGGCGCCTCTGATTAAAAAATCGAACGAGGAAGCTCAGCCGAATAAAGAGCAGGGGAAGAGGAGACGAACTCCAGAAGAGTAAGTGCAGCCTGCGCGAGGCGGCAGCGGTAAACAAGCCGCTTTCTCCGTCAAGAACTCCTTCACCATCCACCACAACATGATCGGCAGTGATGCCGTGGCTGTGGCTTGAGAGTTCTCAAGACCAATTGCCAAAAGAAATTTCCGAAAAGAAACCGATTCTCGAATGTCCAGCGACTCCCCTCACCCTTCCCTCTTCCCCTCATCGGATGAGGGTATGTGTTTAGCGCCGTAGTAGCGGCAGGCGTCTCGCCTGCCGTAGAGCCGGGCATCCTGCCCGGCGGAACAAGCCCACGCATACCCCAAAGCGGCGCCTCACTTTGGCATTGGGATGAGAAAAACCCATTGCTTAGTGATGCAGATGTCGGCTTTCCCTCAAGGATGAATTCATCTTCAAGTGGACCCGACGGAAGGTAGGTAACGCTTTCTGCCAAGCCCAATCTACCCACACTGTAAAATCCGTAAACGTTTCAGTATCCTGGGCAAGAGAAGATGAACCTGCTACCCCAATATCGGTGAACCCCCTCAATGCGAATAATCCCATCCTGGCCGGAAGGCGGAAGGTTCGTCGGCCCCTCGTGTTCTAGGCGAAAATATCCGTTATAGTCTTGTCTCCACGATGTAGAAACGCCTGCTAATGGCTGTCCAGTTGCAGCATCAACAGTCTTAATGCGCAACGTGCGAGCGCAGCTAATGGCTAACGACAGCGGCGTCAAAGCGATTAACAATCTCACGCTGGAAGCAAAGCGCGGTCTCATAATGTTACTGCTTCAGTTTCCCGATAAGCTCATCTGCGACATCGAATATAATTTGAACGTGATCGGGTTGATCTCCCGGTCCGGCAACCGGGCGTTCTTTCGGCCGGCAAGATACCGCCCTCTACGGCAGCCAGGATGGCCGCCGCTACGCTAAACACATACGGATGATGGGGAGAGGGTGTTCTCGAAGTCGCGGGGAGTGCCCGCAGACGCACGCCTTAAACATCCTCCAACTTGCCGGTGCTGTCTCCAACGCGTTGCGCCGCGACGCCCATGCGGTCGAGCATGGAGAGGTAGAGATTGGTCATCGGCGTTTCCTTGCCGAGCTTGACGTGGCGAGCGGGCGTAAGCGTGCCGCCGCCTTGACCGGCCAGCAGGATCGGCAGGTTGTCGTGGTTGTGCCGGTTGCCATCCCCGATGGCGCCGCCATAAACAATCATGCAATTGTCTAGCAGCGTCCCTTCGCCTTCCTTGATTGATTTCAGCCTGGTCAGGAAACGGGCGAATTGCTCCATGTGGAAATGGTTTATCTTCGCGATTTTTTCTTTCTTCGCCTGATCGTTCTGATGATGCGAAAGCGTGTGGTGGCCATCGGAGACGCCGATGAAGGGGTAGGGGCGGTCGTCGCCATCGTGCGCCGTGATGAAAGTCGCGACGCGGGTGGAATCGCTTTGGAAGGCCAGCGCCATCATGTCATACATCAGCCCCAAGTGCTGCTCATACTGTTTGGGAATGCCGGTCGGTTTGACGAAGTCGGGTTGTGAAGCGACGAATTTTTCGGCCTGCTGGATGCGCTGTTCCAGTTCACGAACGGCGGTGAGATATTCATCGAGCTTGTGGCGGTCGGTGTAGCCGAGCTTGGATTTCAACCGGCTGGCGTCTTCCGTCACGAAATCGAGAATGCTCCTGTTGTAAAGGTCGCTTTTCGCGCGGCTCTCCCCGGCTTCTTCCGCGATGCCGTTGGAGAAAAGCCGGTCGAAAACCAGGCGCGGATCAACCTCCGGCGGCATTGGAGTCGATTCCGTTTTCCAGGAGAGGTTGAACTGGTAGGCGCAACTGTAACCGGAATCGCATTCGCCGGCGATGCGACCCTTGTCGCAGCTCAATTCCAGCGACGGCAGGCGCGTGTATTTGCCGACTTTCTCGGCGGCGATCTGGTCCACGGAAACACCCACCTTGATGTCCGCGCCTTTGGTTTTGCGCGCCTGACACCCGGTGAGGAACGTCGCCGAAGCGCGAGCGTGGTCGCCGGGGCCGTCGCCGTGCGGCCGGGCCTTGTCGTGGGCCAGGCCGCTGATGACCTGGA
>QHPA01000325.1:0-1111 GCA_003218935.1 Verrucomicrobiota bacterium | reverse complement strand
ACGGTTTTGGGCGTCCAGTCTTCCATGTTCGCCCCGTTCGGAATATAGACGAAAGCCATTCGGCGGGGAAACGCTGCGCCGGCTTCAGTCGCGCCGGCGGCGAACAATTTCGCTGGTGGCAGCATGGCCTCGAGCATCGGCAGGGCGATGACGGTCCCCAGTCCTTTCAAAAAAGTCCGTCGCGGAATTTGCCAGGTCTTGTTCATTACATTCTTTTGTGGCCGGTTAACTGACGAAACTACCCCGCAAACACTTCAAATACAAGCCGCGATTTCAAACCGGTTCAGCTCCCATAAACCTCGTAGCGGCCGACGTGAGTCGGCGCACTTGTTTGTTTTCGCGGCAAAGGATTAGCGCCGACTCACGTCGGCGGCTACGGCTCAGGGGTTCAACGCGCGAATCGTTCCTCTCCTCGTGGCGCGCTGCTCCAGGGTTCCCTGACGGCATCGACGCATCTCATTGCGCCGCCTCCGGCAATCGTTCTTCCTCGCCGCGACGCATCTCGAACGGCGTGCTCTTCACGATCTCCGAAATCAATGTGGAAAATTTGTAACGGCCTTTCGCCAATCGCTTCGTGATCTGGTCCACGGCGCACTTGTCGTAATATTCCACGCCGCGGCCCAGCGCGTAGGTGAACATTTTTTCCGTCAGGCAATGCACGAAGTCGTCGCGCTTGCGTTTCATTAAAATGGTTTTCAAATCATCCGGTCCATTGAACGTTTCGCCGCTCACCAGCTTGCCGGCCGGGTCGATCGAGAAGTCGCCCTCCTTTTGCCGCCATTCGCCGATTCCATTGAAGTTTTCCAGCCCAAAGCCAAGCGGGTCCATGCGCGCGTGGCAGGCGGCGCACATCGGGTTCTGGCGATGCTGCTCCATCCGCTGGCGCAGCGTGCCGGTGAGGGCGGCTTCCTTGCCATCCTTCAACTCCGGCACGTCCGGCGGCGGCGGCGGCGGCGGCGCGCCGAGAATATTTTCGAGCACCCATTTGCCGCGTTTGACCGGCGACGTGCGGGTGGGAGTGGAGGTGATCGTGAGAATGCTCGCCTGCGTCAGCAACCCACCGCGATGCGTCCCTTTCAACGACACGCGCAGGAAGTCATCGCCGCGCACG
>QHPA01000163.1 GCA_003218935.1 Verrucomicrobiota bacterium | reverse complement strand
TCAGTCTCTGAGACAATTGACAATGGACAACGAAGCACGCGCAAAGCGAATGCCTACATCCCGTTCAAATACATTACAGACCCACGCCAGCGTATTGACATTTATCGCAAGCTCGCCCAGGCGACGAACAAACGGGCGTTGCAGGCGTTGCGCGACGAACTGCGCGACCGTTTCGGCTCGCTGCCGCCGCCGATCGAGCTGTTCCTGCAAGTCGCGGAACTGAAGGTCCTGTGCAGCGACCGCGGCGTGACGGCGATGGAAACCAGGGAAGACAAGCTGATGCTGACGCGCAACAATGACTATATCACGCTCGCCGGGAAATTCCCGCGCCTGAGCAAGAAGGAGGCAAAGGCGCGGCTGGACGAAATCAGAAAATTGCTCCTGGCGCTGTAACTTCAACTCTCGGTCCTCCACGAAAGGGAATTCAGTGCTTGCAATCGGGCTTCTCTTGGCTATTTTCCCCAGTCCGCTGCTCTCGGATCGAGAGCAGTTGCTAACGAGAAAACGGGTTGGATTTATGCCAGCAGCAAACGACTTACGCAAGGGCATGGCGATCCTCTACAACGGTGACGTCGCCGTCGTCCTCGACACCCAACATCGCACGCCGGGCAACTTGCGCGCCTTCGTGCAGGCCAGCATCCGCAGCCTCAAATCCGGCAAATCGTCGGACGTGCGGTTCAGCTCCACGGAAAAAGTGGAAGTGGTGCCGATGACCACGCGGAAGATGGAGTTCAGCTATAAGGACAGCGACGACTTTGTTTTTTCCGATCCGGAGACATACGAAACCGTGACGTTGCCGCCGGAACTGGTGGGTGACGCCAGGAACTATCTGGTGGAAAACGCGCCCATCACGATGACTTTTGTTGAAGATAAAGCCGTATCGATTGAGCTGCCTGCCAGTGTCGTGTTGCGAGTGACCGACGCGCCGGAGGGAATTCGCGGTGATTCCGCGAACAACGTGCAGAAACCGGCGAAACTGGAGACCGGCATTTCGATCCAGGTGCCGCTTTTCATCAAGACAGGGGAGAAGGTCAAAATCGACACGCGCACGGGAAAATACATGGAACGGGCCTGAGGCCAGTTCCAAATTATTCCGTCGTTTCGAGCGCCGGACGGAAGTGGTATTTTCTTGCGAGGTCGAGAGCAGCTTTAAGCGGCTTGATGCCGCCCGTGCAAGTCGGGTCCGAAAGCGAGGCGGCTGCGACACAAACGCCCGTTTCCAGGCAACGTCGCAAATCCAATCCTTCGTGCAGTCCTAAAAGCACCCCGGCACAAAACGCGTCCCCTGCCCCGGCCGTGCCCGCGATGTATTTGGCCGGAAGATTGAGCGAGGATTGCCAGTGATCCTCACCTTTGCGCGTGCGGGCAAAGGCGCCTTCCGGAAAATGGACAACCACCAGCTCATGCACACCCATCTGCAGGAGCGCGCCGGCGGCATGCCGCAGCGCCACGGTCTCCAGCCGCCCGTCCGGCTGACGGACTCTGAACCCTGTCGTTTTCCCCGCCTCGATTTCGTTCACAACGCAGTAGTCAACGTGCTTGAGGGCTGGCGCGACGATGTGGGCATAACGGTCGCTGTCTTCGCTGACCACATCAAGGCTGGTTTTAAGTCCGGCTTCCCGGGCGGCGGCGAGCAGCGCGGCAGCCCTGGTGCCGAACTTTTTGTCGGACGCATCGAGCCCGTCGAGCAACAACAGGTAGCCGAGATGAAAAATCCGTGCTTTGACTTTGGTGAAGTCCAGGTCGTCGCCGTCCCACAAAGCGTTGGCGCCCCGGTGGTGAAAAAAGGTGCGACGGCCACCGTTTGCCTCACTCATGACATCGGTGTATGAAGTCGGCGCTTCGGCGGTGGCGCGCAGAAATCGCGCGTCGATCCTGTATTTTCGGCAATCCGCCAGAATCAGTTCGCCCAGAGCGTCTTTGCCGACCAGACCGGCGGCGAACAGAGGAAAAGAGACGCCCAATTTGGCCAGATCAACCAGGACATTGTAGGGCGCGCCGCCGGTCCCCTGCGCCTGCCTCCGAATGTTGGCAAGCTGTTCCGGCTGCGGATAGACATCAATCAACTTGACCTGATCAATGATCCAGTTGCCACCGGCGAGGATACCACTGCGAGCCGAGGCAGGTTTGCTTTTCATGATGTGCTTGAATTGAGCGTCAGCCGGGTACTGGACTTACGCGAGTCTAATGGAAAATCCGATCCTTGTCTCTAATGAATTCCGTCCCCTCAGGCATGCCGTTTGCCACCGAACGCGTGTCCTTAAATCACAAAATCGACAGGATCGGCATGAAGCTCTTGTAGTTCGCGGGCACGCTCGCAGAGGTCGGCCACGGTCAATTTTTCGACAATGCCCACCACGGCATCGCGCACCTGTTTCATCACACTGCGAATGGCGCACCGGGATTCATCAGGGCAGGAACATTTTTCGTAGAAGCATTCGCTGACGCAACTCACCGGCGCCAACGCGCCTTCGATGTGGCGGATCACGCTGGCGAGCGAAATGTCCGCCGGCGGACGCGCCAGCCGGTAGCCACCTGCGACGCCACGTTTGCTTTCAACCACACCCGCCGACTTCAGGTCATTGAGGATCTGCTCCAGGAATCGCTTCGGGATGTTTTGATGTTGAGAAATGGTTTGAATTCGCACGACTGACCGTTTGTAGTTCAGTCCCAGCACCAGCAGGGCGCGCAATGCGTATTCACCGCGCAGAGATAACTTCATGCGCCGACGATAGAATCTACATAAAAACTATCAAGAATTACTTAGTTTAATTTTGATATTACCATAAATACCAATCAATTAAGGCATTAAATAATTATTAATATGTCTATTGACTTAATGTAGATTAAACTTATTATCGTTCTTAAATTGAAATTCATGAGGCACGAAAAAGCGAAATGAAACCATCTCTAGGGGCAGTCGCCGCGGCGGTGATCGGCAGTCAAACAATGACCACCAACCATTTGTTGGCTGATGACACGGCCGATACCATCAACGGTCTCAAACAACACATCGAACAACTCGACCAGAAGGTCCGCATCCTCGAACGCAATCGCGAACTGGAGAAAGAAACCGCTGACACAAAACCCAAAGACGCGCCAAAAATCAGTATCGGCGAGAAGGGCTTTTCCTTCGGCTCCGCCGATGGCAACTTCGCAATCAACCTGAAGGGGGTCTTGCAATTCGATTCGCGAACTTTCTTCAGGGATGGCGGGAGCAAAGGCAACGACGGCTTTCTCTTGCGGCGGGCGCGTCCGATTATCTCAGGCACGGTCTTTCATGATTTTGACTTCCTGTTTGTGCCTGATTTTGGCGGCACCTCCGGGACGGTGATTCAGGACGCCTACCTGAATTATCGTTACAAACGGGAATTGCAATTCCAGTTCGGCAAATTCAAGTCACCGCTGGGTCTGGAACTATTGCAATCTGATCCGGATACTTCCTTTAACGAGCGCGCCTTGCCGACGGATCTCGTTCCCAATCGCGACCTTGGCGCCGAACTTCACGGAGACTTGTTTGACGGTTGTGTGAGCTACGCGGCCGGCATATTCAACGGCCTGGGCGACGCGCGCAATTCCAGCAATGCCGATTTTGAAGACGACAAGGAGTTTGCCGGGCGACTCTTCTTCCAGCCTTTGATGAAATCCAATCTGTCCGCCCTCAAAGGATTTGGTTTTGGCGTAGGAGGGAGCTATGGGGACTCCTCCACGGTCAATGAGCTGCCGGCGACGACCGGCGGCGCCACACCCGGTTACACGACCGACGGCCAGCAACAGTTCTTCTCCTACAGGAATACGGTTGTCGCGAGCGGCAAGCATTGGAGGGTGTCACCCCAGGGTTCCTATTATTACGGCCCGTTCGGCTTGCTCGGTGAATACGTCATTTCGGCCCAACGGGTTCAAACCAACTCGCTGAACACTGCAGCACTCAAAAATGCGGCGTGGCAAATCACCGGCTCCTGGGTCCTTACCGGCGAAGACGCTTCCTATAAAGGCGTCGTTCCCGCCCATCCTTTCGATCCTTCCGCAGGCCATTGGGGCGCAGTTCAGGTTGTGGCTCGGTACGCGCGTCTGGACATTGACCGTGATGCGTTTCCCTTATTTGCCGATCCAACTGCGTCGGCAAGATCGGCGTCGGCCTGGTCCGTCGGCCTCAACTGGTACTTGAATCGGAACGTGCTGGTGAAGACCAGTTTTTCGCGCACCACTTTCTCCGGCGGCGGCGGGGCTGGCACCACCGCGCCGGCCATCATAACGCGGCAACCGGAAAATGTGTTGTTCACTCGGGTCCAATTGGCGTTTTAACCCGGCCCAAAAAAGAAAATTTTATGACAAAAAGAAACTCAAACAAACGTCCGATCACTTTTACGGCGGCGTTGGCGCTCTCCCTGGTTTGTTCCTTCGCCAGGGACATCAACCTCCTGAACGTTTCTTACGACCCCACTCGTGAGTTCTATCAGGATTTCAACGCCGCCTTCTCCAAGTATTGGAAGGAAAAGACCGGCGACGCGATCACGATCCGGCAATCGCACGGCGGCTCCGGCAAACAGGCGCGTGCGGTCATCGACGGCCTCGCCGCCGATGTGGTCACTCTGGCGCTGGCTTATGACATCGACGCGATCGCTGAGAAGGCAAAGTTGCTGCCGCCCGACTGGCAAAGGCGGTTGCCGAGCAACAGTTCGCCCTGCACTTCCACCATCCTCTTCCTTGTCCGCAAGGGAAATCCAAAGGGAATCAAGGACTGGGACGATTTGATAAAACCGGGCGTCGCGGTTATCACGCCCAACCCGAAGACCTCTGGTGGGGCGCGCTGGAACTATCTCGCTGCATACGGCTACGAATTGAAGCGCGCCGGGGGCGACGAAGCCAGGGCGAAAGAATTTGTGCGGAAGTTGTTCAAGAATGTTCCCGTGCTCGATTCGGGAGCGCGCAGCGCGACGACGACCTTCATTCAACGCGGAATCGGAGATGTACTCATCGCGTGGGAAAACGAAGCGATCATGGCAATCAAAGAGCTTGGCCAGGGGCAGTTCGATCTGGTTGCCCCTTCGATCAGCATCCTGGCTGAACCGCCCGTGACCGTGGTTGACAAGGTAGCCAGGAAGCGCGGCACGGAGGAGGCAGCCAAAGCGTATCTCGAATATCTCTATAGCGAAACCGGCCAGGACATTGTGGCGAGGCACTACTATCGTCCTCGGCTCGAATCGGTCATGCAAAAGTATGCCGGCCAATTTACGCAACTGAAATTGTTCACCATCGACGAAGTGTTTGGCGGCTGGCAAAAGGCTCAAAAAGCTCACTTCAACGAGGGCGGTGTCTTCGACCAGATCAGTCAAGCCAACCGGTGACGACTGAAGATTTCTTTTGCCGCATTTCCGGGTTCGGATAAGCTTCGCCGCAACCTCACGACCACTCATGGCAGAAAAAAAGTTCAACGCCCTGCCGGGATTCGGCCTGACGATGGGTTTCACCATCTTTTATTTGAGCGCGATTGCCCTCATTCCGATCGCCGGTCTGTTTCTGAAAACGCTGGAGATTTCCCTGACAGACTTCTGGCGGCTGGCCACGACCGACCGCGCGCTGGCCGCATACAAACTGACGTTCGGCGCCTCGCTGGTCGCCGCGCTCGCGAACGCCCTGTTCGGAACCGTCCTCGCGTGGGTGCTGGTCCGCTACGAGTTTCCCGGCAAACGGTTCATCGACGCCCTGGTTGATTTTCCGTTCGCTCTGCCGACGGCGGTCGCGGGCTTGACCCTCGCGAATCTCTTCGCCGACAACGGGTGGCTCGGTCAATGGCTCGTGCCGATCGGGATCAAAGGCGCATTCACTCCACTGGGCGTGATCATCGCGTTGACGTTTGTCGGGATGCCCTTCGCGGTTCGCACCCTGCAGCCGGTGCTGGAAAACCTCGAACGCGAGGTCGAAGAAGCCGCGGCCACGCTCGGCGCGAGCCGGGTCCGCACTTTTTTCAGCATCATCGCGCCGACGCTGCTGCCCACGATCATTACCGGATTCGCCCTGGCCTTTGCGCGCGCGGTGGGCGAATACGGCTCGATCGTTTTCATCTCCGGCAACCAGCCGTTCAAAACGGAGATCGCCCCGTATCTGATCGTCATGCGTCTGGATGAATACGATTACACCGGAGCCGTGGCGCTCGCCGTCGTGCTGATGGTGATTTCCTTCGTCATGCTTTACGTCATCAACTGGCTCGAAACCTGGTCGAGTCGCTTCCAAAACTGATCAATGGCCGGCGCTCCCTCAACCGACACCGCAATCATCCGTCGCCGCGTCAGCCGGAGCCAGTCGCAACGCGGCACGGAAGAGCCGCCGCTGATCAAATGGACGCTCATTGTGATTGCGCTCGCCTTTTCGTTGGTCTTTCTGTTGCTCCCGCTGGTGAACGTGTTCGCGCAGGCCTTCGCCAAAGGATGGCAGGCGTACTGGAATTCGCTGACGGAGCCTGATTCCTGGGCCGCGATTCGCCTGACGCTGATCGTCGCGGCCATCGCGGTTCCGCTGAACGTGTTGTTCGGCGTGGCGGCGGCCTGGGCCATTGCTAAATTCGAATTCCGCTGGAAATCTCTGCTGACCACATTGATTGATCTCCCCTTTTCCGTGTCGCCAGTCGTTGCGGGTCTGATGTTCGTGTTGATGTTCGGGCTGCAAGGCTACTTCGGCAAATGGCTCGAGGCGCACGAGATCAAAATCATCTTCGCCGTGCCCGGGATCGTGCTCGCAACGGTTTTTGTCACCTTTCCCTTCGTGGCGCGCGAATTGATTCCGGTGATGCAAGCGGCCGGCTCGGAGCAGGAGCAGGCGGCGCTGACGTTGGGCGCAAGCGGCTGGCGGACGTTCTGGCACGTGACGCTGCCGTCGGTCAAATGGGGGCTGATCTACGGCATCATCCTTTGCAACGCGCGCGCGATGGGTGAGTTCGGCGCGGTGTCCGTCGTTTCCGGACACATCATTCGCCAGACGGAAACGATGCCGCTGCGGGTCCAGGCCCTTTATGAAGGCGGCTCCGCGGTGTCGGGTGCGGCCGCTTTCGCGGTGGCGAGCTTGCTGGCATTGCTCGCGTTGATTACGCTGGCGATCAAGACTTTTCTGGAGTGGAAGCAGGCCCGTGATTATGCGCGCGCGCAACAACTGGCCATGCCGACACCCGAAAGCGACAGCGATACGGCCTTCCTGGCGCGGCAGAACCTCAGATGAGCATCGAACTCAAAAACGTGACCAAAAAGTTCGGCGAAGTCACCGCCGTCAACGACGTCAGCTTCTCCGTGAACGAAGGCGAGTTGATGGCGCTGCTGGGTCCGAGCGGCGGCGGCAAGACCACCGTGCTGCGCATGATCGCCGGGCTGGAGATGCCGACCACGGGCGACGTTTTCATCCGCGGCCAGCGGGTGAACGATCTATCCGTGCAGGAGCGCAATATCGGTTTTGTGTTCCAGAATTACGCGCTGTTCAAAAACATGAACGCGTTCAAGAACATCGCTTTTGGCCTCAAGATCAAGAAGTGGAAACGGCCCGACGTTGAAGCGCGCGTGATGGAATTGCTGAAACTTTTCGACCTGCAGGGACTGGAAAAGCGCTATCCACACCAGCTTTCGGGCGGTCAACGCCAGCGCGTCGCCATCGCCCGCGCGCTCGCGCCGAAGCCAGGCGTGCTTCTGCTGGACGAACCGTTCGGCGCCGTGGACGCGAAGATTCGACAGGAACTCCGCGAATGGCTCGTGACGCTGCACCACGAATTGAACGTCACCACCATCTTCGTAACGCACGATCAGGAGGAGGCGATGGAAGTTTCCAACCGCACGGTGATTTTCTCGCGCGGCAACCTGGAGCAGATCGGCACGCCGCGCGAAGTCTATGAACAGCCGGCCAATGAGTTCGTCGCCCGCTTCATCGGCGTCATGAACGTGCTCGAACTGCACGTGCGCAAAGGCGTCGCGCGGTTGAACGAACTGGAATTCCCTGCGCACGGCCTGCCCGATGGCGAGCGCTTGCGGATCGGTTTTCGCCCTTACTCCGTTCAGATTTCGTCGGACGTCAAAGCCTATCGTTACCGCGCCATCCTGCGGCACACTTACTTCCTCGGCGTCATGCTGCGGGTCGAACTCGAACTTCCCAGCGGACTGCTCATTCGCGCCCGCATGACCAAGGAGGAATACGCCTTTCAGGGACTCGCCGACGGCAAGGACGTTTCATTTCAAATCCGGCAATATCGCGTGCTCGCGCGTGAAGGGGAGAAACTGGCGCCGGAAGTCGCCGTAACGCACGACGTCCCGCTGACGCTCGGTGAAGGGATTTAATACATGAACCAGAACAACAACGTCTTAGTCGTCGGTTCCGCAGGCCGCATCGGCCAGGCAGTCGTTGCCGAATTGCGGAGGCGAAAACTACCGGTTCGCGGATTCGATATAGTCAAGACACCGGGCGTGGACGATTGCGTGGTTGGCGACATCACCAAACCAGAAGGATTGAATCGAGCCGCGGACGGAATAGGAACTTTGATTCATCTGGCGGCCACACCCGACGACGACGATTTCCCGACCAAGCTTCTGCCCAACAACCTCGTCGGCGTTTATCACGTGATGGAGGCGGCCCGGCTCGGCGGCGTACGCCGGCTCGTCCTGGCCAGCAGCGGACAGGTGAACTGGTGGCAGCGGACGGCTGGAAAACTGCCCGTTCGCGTGGAAGACCCGCCCAGTCCGCGTTACTGGTACGCGGCCACGAAAATGTTTCTGGAAGCCATCGGACGCGGCTACGCCGAAACGCACGGCATCGGCGTCATCGTGGTGCGGCTCGGGTGGTGTCCGCGCACGCCGGAGCAGGTGCAGGAAATCGCCGCGAGCGAATGGGCGCAGGACGTTTACCTGAGTCCGGGCGATGCCGGCCGTTTTTTCGCCTGCGCCGTGGAAGCCAGCACCGACATCCGTTTCGCCATCGTTTATGCGTCCAGCAAACCGATTCATCGCGTGCATTTCGACCTGGAGCCCGCGAAGAATCTGGTCGGTTTCGTCCCGCAGGAAACCTGGCCGCAGGGGATCGAAGTGGTTGAAGCGACCGCGCGCCGCCGAACTTGCGGCTTGAAATGATTTCCCGGGCCGCTATACCAATCGGGACTCTTTGCGCGGCTTGAGCGTTGGTTTCGGCATCGGCCAGTCCTCGTGAGTCAACGCTTTGGCCGATGCGTGTCGCATCATGAGTGCTTTTTTTTTCCGCGCGATCGGATCGGCTCTGATTTTCTTCCTCGGCCCTGCCGCCGGCTTTGCCTGGGACTACGAAGGTCATCGCTTGGTCAATCAATTGGCGCTCGCTATGCTGCCGACAAACTTCCCCGCTTTTGTCCAAACACCGGAAGCGCGGGAGCGCATCGCCTTTCTGAGTGGAGAACCCGACCGCTGGCGGAACACGTCCGATCTGGCGTTGAAACATTTCAATTCGCCCGATCACTTCGTCGACCTGGAGGACCTGGCTCTTTATCACATGAAGCCGTCAACCCTGAGCCATTTCCGCTACGAATTCACGGCGCAACTGGCCGTGGCGCGCGCGGCCGACCCGAAAATCTTCCCGCCCATCGTCGCGACCAACGACCTCGACCGCACCAGAGCATTGATTGGTTTTCTTCCGTGGACCATCACGGAGTATTACGCGAAGTTGAAATCGGCTTTTTCCTACCTGAAAACCTTCGAAGAGGCCGGCAACGCGGAGGAAATCTCTAACGCACGTCAAAACACCATTTTCTTCCTGGGCGTCCTGGGTCATTTTGTCGGTGACGCCGCCCAACCCCTGCACACGACCCGCAATTTCAACGGCTGGGCGGATCACAACCCGCGCGGTTACACCACCAACCATAACTTCCATGCCTGGATCGACGGCGGTTACTTTCAAAAAACCGGTCTTCCCGATCCGGCGGATCTGCGAAGCCGCCTGCACCCGGCGCAAATGCTTTGGCCGGACGATCCCAAAGCGCACCACGACGACGTTTTTCCGGAAGTGATGCGGTTCATAGTCGAGCAACACAAGCAGGTGCAGCCGCTCTACCAATTGGAGAAAGAGGGAAAACTGAGCGGTGAAATCTGGACAAGTTTGCCAGGGCGCGCTTTTCTCGGTGATCAGTTGGTCCGGGCCGGACAAATGCTCGGGGACCTCTGGTATTCGGCCTGGGAACAGGCGCCTGTCGACACTTATCTGCGCACGCAGTTGCTCAAGCGCAAAAGCGGAAATGGCTCCAGCTCACTCTTCAATCCGCAATCCGAAGTCGAACATTGAGAATTGAGTTGCCCAAGCACGTCGGATGTCACTCATCTCCACGCAATCCTACTCGCAGTATGGCGAGGACCTGATCCTGTGGGATTATTTCAAAGGCAAACCGGACGGTCTTTTCGTCGAGATCGGCGCCAATCATCCGACCGCCCTGAACAACACCTGGTTTTTTGAGCAGCGCGGTTGGCGGGGAATTCTGATCGAACCCTTGCCCGACCGATGCCGCGAACTACGACAACTTCGGCATCGCAGCCAGATTATCGAAGCGGCGCTCGGCGCTCCGGAGAACCGGGGAACTGCCGCCTTCAAGGTCGCCGCTGAACAAGCGTTGTCCGGCCTTGTGCTCAAGCCGGATATCAAGTGTCTGGGTGAGATCACGGTGACTTTGACAACACTCGATGATGTGCTGGCAGCAGCCGGCAACCCGAAAATAGATTTTATTACCCTCGACGTCGAAGGAACCGAATTGGACGTCCTGCGCGGTTTCAGCCTTGAGCGACATCGTCCACCTGTCCTGTTGGTCGAAGATCATTGGCGGAGTCCCTGCCTGCATCGGCACCTTGGAGTCCGAGGTTACCGGATTATTCGCCGCACCGGCGTCAACAGTTGGTATGTTCCCGCGGAAGCCAAAGTGTTTCCCGCCACACCCTTTGGCGCATTCAACACCAGCCTCCGCGCCAGTTACACGCTTCTGCGCCGTCGCATCCGCAGTCAGTGGAGAAGCCGTTTCGCCAGCTGCGCGCGCGCTGGCCACTCCGGGGGCAGCGGGTGAACGTCCTCCAGGACTGAATCTCGACTGTCGAGTCAACCTCAGGATCAAACGGAACCGATTTGTCGAAGAGTGTTTTTTGCAAAACGAAGGGGCGCCGTCGAGCAGGACTCCGCCACTGACTGAGTTGACGACGATTCGCCTCCTTTGGGCCGGATGCTTTTACGACCTCTCCTGGCTCCTGCCAACGGCGCTTGCTACGGGATTCTTACTCCCGAAACAAAAAAGGGCGGCCCGTAACCGAGTCGCCCCGCCCCCATAAGAAATGGACCGCACCGCATGTTCGACAAGCACGCTGAAATGAAGCTTTGGAACGGGCAATGTCCAGACTCACTGACGAGTGGGCTGTCCTCGGCACACTCGTCGGCTGAGACAGCCGACGCTGCAATTCAATTCAGGACATTCTTATTTGGCACTCAGTGCGCGGCACCGCCTGAAGAGCTCGGCAAACACAGGCGCGTGCGGCTCGCGGAGCATGACGTCGCTGTTGCAGCCGTCCGGGCCGAAGTATTCCTCGGTATCCTGCGCCACCGATCGCCACCGCAGCGGTTCAAAGCCGGAACGTAACCATTCTCTGCTCGGCAAGAACAGGCTGACACGGCCCGCGAAGTGACCGGGTGTGTATCGACGCGCCGCCGCAACCGTGGCGCGCTCAACCTTGGCGCGCAGGGCCACCACCGAATCCGGCTCGGCAGGACGTTCGGCGGCACGCTGCGCTTTGCGGTTGCGCACTTTCTCGGCGATGTACAACCGCCGTTTCCCGGGCGACAGCGATGCCAGCGCGCGGGCGTGTTTGACCATGCGCCCCACATGGTCCATGAGTCGCCACCGCAGTTGTGGCAGCAGCCGGTACCAGGTTGGATAGGGCGCGCCAAACAGGGCGAGAAAGCTGATCGCCGCGCGTTCCTGCAGGAGTTGTCGCCCCAACTCGAAAGCGATGGTGCCGCCGGTGCAGAAGCCGGCGATGGCGTAAGGTCCGTCCGGTCGGAACGCGCGGATCTGGGCTGCGAAGTACGCCGCGAGGTCCTCGATGCGGGTGAGCGGTTCGCCCTGGCCGTCGCGCCCCGGAGGCTCGAGCCCATAGAACGGCTGATCGTCGCCCAAGTGCCGCGCGAGAGCGCGGTAGCAGAAGACGTCGCCGTTGTGTCCGGCTACGGCAAAAATGGGGGTGCGCTTCCCGCGCGGCTGCAGCGGCACGATGGCGCGCTGCTGCTGAGCAAGCGCTCCGGCGGAGTGCAGGAATTCCAGGATATCGTACTTGCGTTGCTGCAACTGAACCCGCAGCTCGGGTGTCAGCGCGTCTGCCGGGGCATTACACCGCAGCCGGTCGCCGTCGGCCCAGACCTGAATATCCCGGCCGCGCAACTCAGCGAGCAAGACTGGCACCCTCATAGTTCGATCTCTACCCTGTCACCGGCTGCGGCGGGTTGTTGTCTGGAGCTTGCTACCCACTCGAGGGAATCGATGGCCTCGGCAAGCGCTGAAACGGTTGGCCGTTCAAAGAGAACACGAAGCGGCAAATTGCGGCCCGATGCGGCACGCAGTTGAAACATGATCCGCGCCGCCATGAGCGAATGGCCGCCGAGGTCGAAGA
>QHPA01000324.1 GCA_003218935.1 Verrucomicrobiota bacterium | reverse complement strand
ACACATTGCCTCCTTTCCTGCTTGACCTCGTCTCGCCAGTTTTCCAGTTGCGTCATGACGGTTTCGATTTGGGTCGTTTGCTCGATCGCGCGTGCTTCGATACGTGCGGCATGTTGGTCGCCGAAGCGTGACTCCGGGAGTTGTATCACGGAATGCGCGGCGTTCTCGTTGATGCGTTCACCGAGGTTCTTCAGCACTTCGATGGCGGTGCGCAGTTGGCTTGTAGTTGGCGTTCTCATCGTCAGACGTGGATGCCGGGTGAATGCTTGGGAGCAGGGGAATGCCGCGCCTGCCGTTTCCGTTGAGGAAGCCAGAGTGCCTGCTTGGCTTGTTCGGCAGTGACCGGATACGCCCATGGAGATTCAAATCCGAGTTTGCCTGCGGCTTCCTCGGCAGCGCGTTTGGTGGGTGCTTCAATGACCGTGCGCAGCGGATCGCCCAGGAGACGGGCATATTCCCTGTCGGTGTAGTAAATGCCCCAGAGTTGATTGCCTGGGCTCGCAGACGCGGTCGTGCTCATGGCGGCAGTTCACCACAAGCCGAATTTGCGAAGATGTATCAGCTACACAAAATGCACGGACAGTCCTGATGATGTCCGGCATGTGGTCGCGACGAAACTTTCATTTGTCCCTCGATGGAAGACTTTCACATCGGCGGTGTATCCCTGAAACTTTTCCTGGCGCGACTAAAACTCGCCGGCGAAGGCTTCAAACGCCCCTGGCCGCCGCTGATCAGGATGGACGCAATTGCGGACAAACGGTCTTGCTGGCAGGGAGCCAACCGCACGCCAAGTCAGACGTGCCCGCGGTAATCGCTAGGTGCGACCCCAACTTCGCGCCGAAAGATGTGCGCGAAGTGGCTTGGGCTCGAATAGCCCACGTCGAGCCCGACTTCGATCACACTCTTCGTCGTCTCTCGCAATAGACGGCGTGCTTTTTCCATGCGCATGCGAATGAAGTAACGGGACGGAGCGAAGCCGGTCGTCTTTTTGAACAGTCGACAAAAATGGAATTCGCTAACGCCGGCCTCACGCGCGAGCCGGCCCAGGCTGAACTCCTCGTCGAGGTGGGTTTCCAGCAGGTCGGTCACTCTGCGCAGTTTGAACGCGGGCAATCCGCCACGCTGCTCGCGCCCTTTGGCATTCGGATCGGTGTAGGTGCGGACCAGATGCACGGCGAGGCTCTGCGCAATACTTTGGACAAAGAGCGCGCTGGGCCTGTGGCGACCGGTCAGCTCGCTGCGAAGCTGTTCCAGGAGCATCGAAAGTACGTTGTCCTTCTTACCGGACACTTCGCGCAATCGTGGCGTGCCCGAGTCCTGATTGAACACGTCCTTGATGGCTCGGTTGAAGATCGGCAGCCCCAGATAAAGGTGCATCACCTCAAATGGCTGCGGCCCCTTGGCCTTCCAGCGCAACTCGTACGGAGTAGCCGATGTCGTCAGGAAAAAATCTCCAGATGTGACGAGGTTCGCCTGCCACGGACCGCCGAATTCCCGCTCTTCGACCACCGCAGTGCCGGAGAGAATCCAAACGATCAGGGGTTCAGGGACCGCCGGCACAAGGATAGTTTCCTGCACTTGCTGTCGGGAAAAAATCTGGACCAGCAAATCCTTCCACGACCGACCGCTGCTTGCCGCGATCAGATTGCCGGGCAAATGCTTCTCGAACGCTTCGGCAGAAGTTCGCTCGGCGGATTTCATCCTGAAGCATCGTAGAGGAACGTCAGGCTCAAGCCAAGTCCTCCAGCTTGGAGCCACCCATCAGCGCGCCGCGATCTGGCCGGCGGTATTTCCATCCAATTCTTTTGAGCAAAAGCCCGACAGGTTGAGCAAGGGTGCGAGAGATGGCGGGCGGACCTTTCGCTACGTTGCCTTCCATGAATTCAAAGTCGAATTCAAACAACATCAACCAAACAAGAAAGCTATGAACAACAAAGTAATCAATGAAGTGCAGGAAAAGGTCGCCATCGTGACTGGCGCAGCGAGCGGCATCGGCCGGGCGACGGTCGAACTATTACACGCGCGCGGCGCTTTGGTCGTGGCGGAAGACATCAACCCTGCGGTGAAGGATATTTTCAAAGGCCACGACCGCATCGTCCCTTTTGTCGGCGATGTGGCCAGCGAAGAGACCGCCCGGTCGGTCGTCGCGCTCACCCTCGAACGCTTCGGCAAGCTCGACATCCTCGTGAACAACGCTGCCACGATTATCTACAAGCGGGTCGTGGACATGACACTAGATGAGTGGGACCGTATTCTTTCCGTCAATCTAACGGGAGTCTTTCTCCACTCTCGCGAAGCAGTGCGCGCGATGATTCCGAAGAAGAGCGGCGCGATTGTGAACATCGGCTCTTACGCCTGCTTCTTCGGTTTTCCGGCAATCGCGGCCTACTGCGCCTCGAAAGCCGGACTGGCGCAACTGACACGCGTGTTGGCGGTCGAGAACATCCCGCATGGCATACGTGTCAACGCCGTCGGCGCCGGCGACGTCGTCACGAATTTGCTCAACCACTTCATGCCGAATGGACGTGAATTTCTGGCCCAGCACGGGAAGAACGCGCCCATTGGACGCGCGGCGCAGCCAGAAGAGATAGCAGAGGTCGTGGCCTTCCTCGCCTCGGAGAGGGCGAGCTTCCTCGTCGGCTCGGTTGTGATGGCGGACGGAGGCTACAGCGTGCAGGTCGGCCCGACCGTGACTTAAGCAACATCACTGGATTCAACAAAAGCAATCACCGTAAAGACAATCAACAACAACGAACAAACAGTATGAAAACGAACATCGAAAACAAAGTCATCCTCATCACAGGCGCGAGCAGTGGAATAGGCGAAGCCACCGCCCGCCATCTCGCGGCCAAAGGTCATCGCGTCGTGCTCGGCGCGCGCCGCACCGACCGTCTTGAAAAACTCGCCGCTGAGATTCGCGCATCCGGTGGTACAGCAGAGTATCGCGCTCTCGATGTCACCAATCTCGCCGACGTACAGACCTTCACCGAATTCGCGTTAAAGAAGTTCAGCAAGATCGACGTGATCATCAATAACGCCGGCGTCATGCCGCTGTCGCCGCTCGCCGAACTCAAGATTGACGAGTGGAATCGCATGATTGACGTGAACATTCGCGGCGTGCTCCACGGAATCGCACTGTGGATAGCGTTAACTATGAAATCGTATCGAAAACGAGATTATCCGCTGGCGAAAATCCGTCGCTACCTCGAACCCGGACCGATTGGAAACGAAGGATATTCGCGTGACCATCATCTCGCCGGGTGTCGTCGAATCGGAACTGGCGAGTACTATCACCGATCCGGCAACCCAAGCGGCCATCGCCGATTATCGGCAGGTCGGACTGACACCCGATGCCATCGCGCGGGCAATGGCTTACGCTATCGAACAACCCGCAGACGTGGACGTGAACGAAATCATCGTCCGCCCCACGGCTGGAGCACAGTAATTCCTCCCACTGTAGATAGGGTTAACTATGAAATCGTATCGAAAACGAGATTATCCGCTGGCGAAAATCCGTCGCTACCTCGAACCCGGACCGATTGTCCTCGTAAGTTCCGCATGGAAAGGGAAGACCAACATCATGACGGTGGGCTGGCACATGATGCTGGGCTTTTCACCCGCGCTCTTCGGCTGCTACATCTGGGACGGCAACCGTAGCTTCGAGATGTTGTGTCGCAGCGAGGAATGTGTGATCAACCTGCCTACCACCAATCTCGTGGACGCGGTGGTAGGCATCGGCAACTGCACCGGTGAAAAAATCGACAAGTTCAAGAAGTTCGGGCTTACACCCGTTCCCGGCGAGCAAGTTGGCGCACCGTTGATCAAGGAATGCTACGCCAACTTCGAGTGTCGTTTGGTGGATGCCAGCCAGATTCCTCGGCACGGCTTATTCATCTGGGAAGTCGTAAAGGCGCACGTTGCCACCTCTCCGAAACGTCCGGAAACTCTCCACTATCGCGGCGAAGGTGAGTTCATGGTGTCAGGCCGCTCGATTAGTCTGCGGAAGCGATTCAAACCACAGAACCTTTGACGGTTCTGTGGTTGTTTATCCGCACATCTGTCGAAGCGGGCCGCGGCGTGGCTTTGGTTCAACAAGGCTTCGATTGTTTGACAGGCCCAGGATTGAAAGTTCGTCCGCTCACTCTCGCACCCCCGACGTTTGTGGTCGGTGTCGCGTATCGCAAAGATGCCCATTCGCCTGCCACGGAATATTTCATCACTGTGGCCAAAAGGGGAAAGTCGGCGTAAGACTGATTTCCGGTTACATCGCCTGGTTCT
>QHPA01000323.1 GCA_003218935.1 Verrucomicrobiota bacterium | reverse complement strand
TTCGGTCTGCCGTCCCTACGAGACTCGACATCATATCCCGCCCGAAAACCCACCGATGAATCGGTGGGCTATTGTCTTTCGCCCTGTCGGGCTGGGGAATTGATGCGGCCAGGTTCATTCCAAATCGCGCTCCACGTATTCCATTCCGTGCTTCTTCAAAAACACCTCGATTTCTTCCCGGAACGTCAACTTGAGATGATGCTCGGCCTGGCTCTGAATGTATTTGGTCGTGTCCTCGACGCCAGAGACGCCAATGCTGAACGCGCCATAGCCTTCCTGCCACTCGAAGTCCCAATGCTCCTTGAACGTGTCGTGAATCCATTTGGATGAATTGCCCTTGAGAAGCTGAACCGCTTTGGCGGCAGCGAGCATGGATGGAAGCGAGAGCAAAACATGCACGTGGTCTTCCACGCCGCCCACAACCAACGCCGTCATCTTGTTCTCGCGGGCGATGCCGCCGAGGTAGGGCCAAAGGCGTGACCGCAATTCAGATTTGATGAGCGGCCGGCGTTCTTTGGTGGCCCACACGCAATGCATCAGGCAATTGACGAAGGAGTGCATAGGTTTTGGAATTCGTTGCATTTTAGTCCCGGCGGGACAACCGAGAATAGCCCACCGTTTCAACGGTGGGCAACCGATTCCAAAATTCGACCAAGCCCCGTCGGGGCGAAAGAAATCCTTGGGCAAAATGCGCCCGTGTTCTTTCGTCCCTGACGGGACTCGTTCCCTTCTCGCCCGAAAACCCAGCGATAAATCGCCGGGCTATTCTCTTTCGCCCTGCCGGGCTTCCGAAAGTCCACGCCATCGTAGCGCAGCGTGTGGCAGAAGCCCCAGAGTTTTCGGACGATGTCGGACACCGTTAAGCCCTTTCCGCCGGCTGTCCAGCCGCGGCTTCCAAGGCGGTTCTGAACCAGTTGAGGTCATCCAATCTGATGCGCCCGCTTTCAACGACTGCGCAGTAGCTCTCACCGTCTTGTTCCTTCTCCTCGTCAACAACGAAATTGGCGCGTTTCAACTTCCTTACCAGTCCCTTCCGACGAGCTTTCGAGCAATACACAAAAACGCATCTTTGTTCTGCTCTCCGACCCTCAGGCCGCGCGTTGCAAGTTGACACCAGGCTATTCCTGAACTTTGTTAGACCACGTTTTGTTTTAACATTATGCAGAAACCCATTTTCAACGGGCCACCGTCGCCGGAGGAATTCCAGCGCCAGTTGCAGGAGTTCATGCGACAGCATTTGCCGAGCGGCAACGTTTCCTCGTTCACCAGGCCCGAAACGTCTGACGCGTCGGAAGGCTCACACCCAGAGTCGAATTCTGAGGTATTCAAGTTCGATTACAAACCGCGCGACGTGAAGGCGTACCTCGACCGCTTCGTCGTCAAGCAGGAGGAGGCCAAGAAGGTCCTGAGTGTCGCCTTGTGCGACCACTATCACCACGTGCGGCTGGCGATGGATGGGAAGGCGCAGCCGAATTACGCCAAGCAAAACATCATCCTCATCGGGCCGACGGGCGTGGGCAAAACCTACTTGATTCGCAGCATCGCGGACCTCATCGGCGTGCCGTTTGTGAAGGCGGACGCGACGAAGTTTTCCGAGACCGGCTACGTCGGCGGCGACGTGGAGGACCTGGTGCGCGACCTGGTGCGCCGCGCCGATGGCGAGGTGGCGCGGGCGCAATACGGGATCATTTACATCGATGAAATCGACAAGATCGCAGCCGCGCCGAACATGAACGGTCGCGACGTCAGCGGCCGCGGCGTGCAGACCAACCTTCTGAAGTTGATGGAGGAAACCGAAGTGCCGGCGCGCGCGCCGCACGATATCGCCGGCCAGATCCAGGCGATGATGGAAATGACCCAGGGCCGAGGCAGGAAGCAGCCCGCGACCATCAACACCAAACACATCCTGTTCGTCGTCAGCGGCGCGTTCGGCGGATTGGAAAAGATTATCCAGAAACGGTTGCGTGAGGCGACGATCGGCTTTGCCGCATCGGCGAAGACAGCCGTTGAGGAAGACCTCGTCTTCTCCGAAGCGCAAACGCGCGATTTCATCGAGTTCGGTTTTGAGCCAGAATTCATTGGTCGCCTGCCGGTGCGGGTCGTTTGCCAGCAGCTCAACGTGGATGATCTGTTCCTGATTCTGAAGACGTCCGAAGGCAGCATCATTCGCCAATACGAGCAATCATTTGCCGCTTACGGCATCGAAGTGCTGTTCCGCGACGACGGCCTGCGGCGCATTGCCGAACTCGCCGCGGAGGAGAAGACCGGGGCGCGCGGGTTGATGACCGTGTGCGAGCGGAGCTTCCGCGATTTGAAGTTCGAGTTGCCTTCGACGACCGTGAAACGGTTCGTCGTCACGCGCGAGCTGGTGGATAATCCGCCGGCCGAGTTGCAGAAACTGCTCGCCGAGCACGAAAAGGAAGAGCACGTCGTGATGCGGCAGTTGTTGCATGAGTTTGCCCGGCGTTTCCACGAGAGCCACGGCTTGAAAATCTGGTTTACTGACGCGGCAGCGGACCGGCTGGTGGCGCTGGCGCTGGAGCAGTCCAAGCCGATTCGCGATTTGTGCGCGGAGAAGTTCAAGGACTTTCAATTCGGCCTGAAACTCATCGCTCAAAACACCGGACGAAAGGAATTTGCCATCGACGCCGATGCCGTGGAGACGCCGGACAAGGTGTTGAGCGACTGGGTCGTGGCCAGTTACCGGACGGAAATTACGAAGGGTTGACTTCCACGCCCGCCATCAAGCGCAGGAGATTTGCCTGTGAAAATTCCTTTCGCTCCAGTTCGCCTGCAATTTCCTGCTCGCGCATAACCAGAATGCGGCGGCTGAGGTTCATGATTTCGGGCAGTTCGGAAGAGATGACGAGCAGCGCGATGCCCTGGCAGACGAGTTCGTCGAGCAGTTGATGGATTTCCGCCTTGGCGCCGACGTCGATGCCGCGCGTCGGCTCATCCACAATCAGGATGTCGCATTCACGCGCGAGCCATTTGGCCAGGGCGATCTTTTGCTGGTTGCCGCCGCTGAGGCCGGCGATGACCGCGTCGAGTGACGGCGTCTTCACACGCAAAAGGTCCGCATAATGTTGAACCAGCGATTGTTCTTCAAGCCGGCGCACAAACCCGAGGCGAGTCAAGCGATCGAGCGTCGCGAGCGATGTGTTCTCGCGGCAATTCATTGAGAGCACCAGCCCAAGCCGCTTACGATCTTCCGGCAGCAAACCGATGCCGGCGGCCAGTGCGGCGGTGACCGAGCCAGGCGGCAGTTCCTCGCCGCGCACGAAGATTTTGCCTGTGGCCGCTTCGTCCAGGCCGAAGATGGCCTGGGCGACTTCACTGCGTCCAGCTCCCACGAGTCCGGCAAAACCGAGCGCTTCGCCTGCACGCAGCGTGAAAGAGACGTTCTTGAATTTGCCGGGCGACGAAAGGTTCTCTACGCGCAACACCTCATCGCCGGGCGAAAGGGAGAGATGCTTCGGTGTGTGCCCGATCACTTCGCGTCCAATCATCTGTTGAACCACGCGGTCGGGATTTGTCGCCGCGATTTTCTCCGTGGCGACGCGGCGGCCGTCGCGCAGAACGGTGACAGCGTCGCAGAGCTGGAAGATTTCCTCCATCCGATGCGAGACGTAAATCACGGTAATGCCGCGCTCCTTCAAGTGTGCCAGCAGATGGAAGAGATGCTCGCTTTCGTGCGAGGAGAGTGAACTGGTCGGCTCGTCCATGACGATCACCTGCGCGTCGGTGCCGACGGCGGCGGCGATTTGGACGACCTGTTCCTGGCCGGTCGAAAGCTCGCCAATCGGTTCGTCAACATCGATGTCCGCCTCGATTTTACGGAGCATGGCGCGGGCGCGCCCGCGCATTTGCGCGCGGTCAAGCCAGCCGGCACGATTCGGCAAATCGCCAAGGCAAAGATTTTCGGCGACACTGAGGTTCGGACAGAACGCGAGTTCCTGGTGCACTATGGCGATGCCAAGCCGACGGGCGACCAGTGGATTGGCCGGGTGAATCAATTTGCCGTCCAGATGGATTTCGCCTTCGTCCGCCGTGTAAACGCCAGCAAGAATCCTGCCGAGCGTGCTTTTGCCCGCGCCGTTCTCGCCGATGAGCGCGTGGCAACTGGCGTGTTCGACCTCAAAGCTAACGCGGTCCAGGGCAAGCACACCCGGGAAGCGTTTGGTAATGTTTTTGAAGGTGAGAAACGACATTTTGTTCTTGTCCAGTGAACACGCTAAATGTCGAGAGAATTGTTCGTCAGTTTAGCCTG
>QHPA01000322.1 GCA_003218935.1 Verrucomicrobiota bacterium | reverse complement strand
GTGCCGAAGAAGGCTGGCCACTAAGTTAAGTCTCCGTGGGCACGGGCGGCCCTGGTCGCCCGCGCCCTCTTTCCATGCGCAGGCTTGCAGCCATCTTCATTCTCGCGATGTGCACTTCGGCTTGTGGCGCGGATCGTCCGGCGTTCCAGACGCTGCGCTACAATGAAGACTGGTCAGCCCTGCGGGACTCCGAGCAGCGCACCGACTTTTTCGATTCCGCCAAATACATTCCGTTCAGCACCAATGCCGACTGGTATCTCTCCTTCGGCGGCGAGGCACGGCTCAAATACGAACTCTACACCGAGGCGGTCTTAAACCAGAAGCCTGCGGACGACGACGGTTTTCTGCTCCAGCGCTATTTGCTCCACGCCGATTTCCACGCCACACCCTACTTCCGCGTATTCGGCCAACTGCAAGGTTCGCTTGAAGATTTCCGCGACGGCGGACCGCGCCCGACGGATCGCGATGACTTGGATTTGCATCAAGCCTTCGCTGACCTTCGCGTGCCATTCAGCGGCAGCGATGAATTGACACTTCGCGCGGGGCGGCAGGAAATGGCCTATGGCTCGCAGCGGCTCATCAGCGTCCGCGAGTCACCGAACAACCGACTCGCCTTCGATGCCGTGCGAGTCCTGGCGCACTTCGGAGACTGGCAGGCCGATGCGTGGCTTGGACAGCCGATGGAAATTGACACCGGCATCTTCGACGACCAACGAATCAGCGAGACGACATTCTGGGGCGGCTATGTCACCGGGCCGGTTCAATTCGTTCCCGGCCTGCGCGCGGATTTCTATTACCTTGGCCTCTCGCGGGAGAATGCGAGGTTCGCCCGGGGCACGGCGAATGAAACGCGCCATTCTCTCGGCACACGATTTTTCGGCAAACACGGCGCGCTCGACTGGAACTTTGAATTCGTCGGCCAGTTCGGTTCGTTCGGCAATGCCGACATTCTTGCGTGGACGGCGGCATCCGACACGGGTTGGACGTTGGCCGATGCGACGACGCAGCCGCGTGTTTTTCTCCGCGCCGACATTGCGAGCGGCGACCACGGCGGTTCCAACCTCGGCACGTTCAACCCGCTCTTTCCGCGCGGCGCTTACTTCAACGAGGCCGCGCTCATCGGCCCGCAAGACATCATGGACCTGCAGCCCGGTGTTGATTTCACGCTCGTCAAAGGGCTGAAGCTCACCACGAGCTGGGATTTCGTCTGGCGCGAAAGTCTCGACGATGGTGTTTATGGCGTCGCGCTGAACCTGCAAGTGCCGCCCGGCGCGAGCCAGGCACGATACGTCGGCACGTTTCCCAGCGCGTCGCTTGCGTGGCAAGCAGGCCGCCACTTGAACCTGACGCTCAACTACGTCGCTTATCTCTTCGGAGATTTCGTGAAGCAATCCATGCCCAACCAAAGAAACGGCAGCTACGTTTCAGCCATCGCAACCTTTCGATTTTGACTATGCCCATCCATATTGCCATCACCCGCCGCGTGCGGCCCGGTCGTGAGGCCGAGTTTCAGGAAGCACTCCGCGAATTCTTCCAAACCTCGTTCGCCCACGGCGGCGTGCTGGGTGCGACCATGATCGTGCCGCCGCCTGGTTCGGATTCGCGCGAGTTTGGCATCCTGCGCACCTTCGCCGACGAGAAGGAGCGCGACGCCTTTTACGCCTCACCCATCTTCAAGGCCTGGGAGGAGAAGTGTGCGCCGCTGACGGAAAGCGGATCGTGGACGCAGCGTCCGTTGCACGGACTCGAAGCGTGGTTTCGTTCCCCGCACAACCCGCCACCCAAATGGAAAATGGCCGTGGCCACGTTTTTCGGTGTCTTCCCGCTGGCGATGATTTTGAATCTGACTCTCGGCCCGGCTATTCGCGAATGGCCGTTTGTTCTGCGCAACGCCGTCTTTAACGCTGCCGTCGTCGCGCTGCTGTCCTGGGGTGTGATGCCCATCGTCACGCGCCTTCTGCACGGCTGGCTTCAACCGCAATCCCGAACAAAAGACCACAATCTATGAATGCAAAATCTAGTCCCGACCTCATTCTGCACAACGGGCGCATCACAACGCTCGATCCGAAATATCCCGAAGCCAAAAACGTCGCGATTAAAGACGGCCGCATCGTCGGCGTGGACGACGCCGAAAGCTACGAACGTGGGCCAAACACCAAGGTCATTGACCTCAAGAGCCGCCGCGTCATTCCCGGACTCAACGACTCCCATTTGCACGTCATTCGCGGCGGACTGAACTACAACATGGAACTGCGCTGGGACGGCGTGCCGTCGCTCGCGGATGGCTTGCGGATGTTGAAGGAACAGGCGCAACGCACGCCGCCCGGCCAGTGGGTGCGCGTCGTGGGCGGTTGGAGTGAATTTCAATTTGCCGAACGCCGGATGCCGACGCTGGAGGAAGTCAACGCCGCCGCGCCGGACACGCCGGTGTTCATTCTGCATCTGTATTGCCGCGCACTGCTGAACAAGGCGGCGTTGCGCGCTTGTGGTTACTCGAAGGACACGCCGAATCCACCCGGGGAAGAGATCCAGCGTGACGCACAAGGCAACCCGACCGGCCTGCTCATTGCGCGACCGAACGCCACGATTCTTTACGCCACGCTGGCCAAAGGACCGAAGCTGCCGCCGGAGCATCAATTGAATTCCACGCGTCACTTCATGCGCGAACTGAACCGGCTCGGCCTCACCAGCATCATCGATGCGGGCGGCGGCTTTCAGAATTACCCAGAGGATTACGCGATCATCGAGGAATTGCACAAACGCGGCGAACTCACGCTGCGCATCGCCTACAATCTCTTCACGCAACAACCGAAGCAGGAGAAGGAGGACTTCGCGCGCTGGATCAAAATGACCAGTCCGGGCAAGGGCGACGATTTCTTCCGCTGCAATGGCGCGGGCGAGATGCTCGTGTTCTCGGCGGCTGACTTTGAAGATTTTCTCGAACCGCGCCCCGATTTGCCTGCGTCCCTCGAAGGCGAATTGAAGGGAGTCGTTTCGCTGCTCGCAGCGAACAAATGGCCGTTCCGCCTGCACGCGACTTACGACGAGAGCATCACGCGCTTCCTCAACGTGTTTGAGGAAGTAAACAGCGACATACCATTCAAGGGGTTGAACTGGTTCTTCGATCACTGCGAGACGATTTCGGATCGCAACCTCGAACGCGTGAAAGCGCTCGGCGGCGGCATCGCCATCCAGCATCGCATGGCGTATCAGGGCGAATACTTCATGGACCGTTACGGCAAGAAAGCCGCCGAACGCACGCCGCCGGTGCGCCGGATGCTGGAACTTGGCATCCCAGTCGGGGCAGGCACGGACGCGACTCGCGTGGCGAGTTACAATCCGTGGGTGTCGCTCTACTGGCTCACCGCTGGCAAAACCGTCGGCGGCGCTTCAATGTATCCCGCTAAAAATTGTCTCAGCCGCGAGGAAGCCTTGGGGCTTTACACGCAAGGCAGCAGTTGGTTTTCCAGCGAAGGTGGGAAGAAGGGCGCAATTGCCGTTGGTCAACTCGCTGACCTGGCCGCGCTCACCGACGACTACCTCTCCGTGGCAGAAGAGGAAATCAAAGATATCGAATCCGTCCTCACCATCGTCGGCGGCAAAGTGGTCCACGCCACCGAAGAATTCGCGCCGCACGCGCCACCGGCAATTCCAGTGCTGCCAGAATGGTCGCCGGTCAACGTATTCGGCGGCTACGGCGCGCCGCTGGATGCCCGCAAAGCCGCGCGCGCCGGAGTGCCCGTTCAACATCAGCACAACGCGACTTGTCATTCGCACGGTTGCACCCACGCCGCGCATCAGCTCCTTGCAGGCATCGAAGCCGCCCGCAACCGCTACGCTGAATTCTTCGGCCTGGGCTGCGACTGCTTCGCGTTCTAGCGCACAAGCCTTACGCGACCGGTTACGACAAGGGC
>QHPA01000023.1 GCA_003218935.1 Verrucomicrobiota bacterium | reverse complement strand
AGAGCGAACCTGGGGTAAGCGGCTTTGATCTCGGCGTTGTTCAGGACCGCCGACAACACTTCGTCATGGATGAATCGGGCCAGGCGGTCGGACATGGTGTCGTACTCGAGGCCGCGCTCGCTGTTCTTGCCGTCGTTGCCGCCGTTTTGAACGGCAATCGCGATGAACGCAGGCAACTTGCGCTTCGGATCCTTTGAAATGGTCAGATTGTCGAGGGCGTTGCGCACCAGGTTGAGCTGACCGGGTCCGTCATGAATGACAAGAATCGGGGCTTTGGCGCCATCCTCATAAGCGGCAGGCACGTAAACAAAGATTTTTCGCTCTGTGCGCACCGGCTTCTTCTCGGGCTCGAGTGTGGAATCATCGCCGCGAAAGATTTTGCTGTCAGCCAGAAGCATCGTGAACTCGAAGTACTTCCCTTTGGGATTGCCCCGATCCGTGAGATCGGGATGGAGCTTGTACTCGGGACCGATCGTGTACTTGCCTTCGCCTTCTGTGCCGGGATTCTCCGTGTACGACTCGGCCGCATTTGCAGCCTGGGCGAGCACGCCGATGAGGCTCATGGTTCCAAAACGGCGGGCGCAAGCTGAGACAAGACGTCTGTTGAACATGGAGGTTGTTTAAAACATCTGGTACGCAGAGATACAAGCGCATAATCCAAGTCAAACCATCAAGGGACCAGCGCCTTAGCCCTAAGAATTCAGTTCAACCACGGATGAACACCGATAGACACGGATGGCCACTGGAGAGCGCGGTTGTTGGACGATTCGCAGCCTGATCAGCAAATAGTCATCGAAGAAGATTGGTGAAGAATTCAATTTTGCCTGTTTTAATCTGTGTCCATCTATGTTCATCCGTGGTTTCGATTGCATAGATAATCTCGGTTTTCTCTGTTTCCTCCTGTTCATTTCCCAATGGACACGGCTTAGCTTGATTCGGTTTTCATTCAATACCCACCTCGGCATTGGCCCAGGCGTAACGATTGGGTTGAATGGGAACGCGCCCGCCTCGGGCGCCGTGGTTGGCGCCCTCGCGAACCACTTTTGCAAGTGTGGCACCGGGTTCACCGTTTGGTGACCTCGCCGCGCTTTGGTGCCCACCGGCGAGGCACCGGTCGGAAGCGCCCGGGGCGGGCGCGGTCCCGACTTGATTGCGTTCCTGCTCCTGCCACAATATTTCCAACCAAATGAAGACCATCATCAAACTCTTCCCGCCCATCTTTAGGATGAACTTCGCCAACCCCTCAAACCCAGGCGGCCCATTTCTCAAAGCAACCAGCAACGCATCTGCCCGCTTCATCCCATGAAACAATTTGCCACTACCCTCGCCATGTTATCCCTTGCCCCACTCACGCTGCCGCTGGCGCAACCCCAATCCGCCGCATCCGCCCAGGCCAAACTCAACGTGAAACGGGACATCCCCTACGCCGAGCCAGCCGACTCACGGCAAAAAGTGGACATCTACGCGCCGGAGGGTGCGAAAAACCTGCCGGTGGTCTTCTGGATTCACGGCGGGGGCTGGCAGACGGGCGACAGGACGGACGTCCAAGTCAAGCCTCAGGCGTTCGTGGACAAGGGCTTCGTCTTCGTCTCCACGGGTTACCGCCTCCTGCCCAACGTGGACATGGGCACAATCTTTCGCGACATCGCCAAGTCCGTCCACTGGGTGCACGAGCACATCGCCGAGCACGGCGGCGATCCGAAGCGGATTCTCGTCATGGGCCACTCCGCCGGCGCCCAGCTCGCCGCGCTGATTTGCATCGACGACCGCTACCTGAAGTCCGAGGGACTCTCCCTCGCCATCATCAAGGGGTGCGTTCCCGTGGACGGCGACACCTACGACGTGCCGGCCATCATCGAGACCGCCGAGACACGGTTGCGCGTGCACGGCCTGCCGATGCCCAAGTTTGGGCACCGTGTCAAATTCGGCAACGACCCAGCGAAGCACCGGGACTATTCTGCCGTCACGCACGTGGCGAAGGGCAAAGGCATCCCGCCGTTTCTCATCCTCCACGTCGCCGACCATCCCGACACGAGCGCGCAGGCAGAACGGCTCGAGGCCGTGCTGAAGGACGCGGGCATTCCCGCCAAGCGCTTAGCAGCCAAGGAAACCAACCACAGCAAGCTAAACGAGAACCTCGGCCTGCCGGATGATCCGCCGACGAAGGCGTTGTTCGAGTTTGTAGGTGAGGCGTTGAAGAAGTAAGTCAACGCCTCCGCCGCTCCGGTGATGAACTCGACTGGGAGAAGACGAACACGGCGTTTCGGGCGGCTGGCCCGATGATTCGGCTTTGGGATTTGGTGTTTGGGATTTGTTTGGTGTTTGGATTTTGGTTTTTGGTGTTTCGGTCAGACCTTTCCGCCTTGCCGCACACACTTCAAACCCGCACTGTCCCACCATGCTGAGGCCGGACAAGAAATACTCCGTTTACGACCTGCGACAACTCAAGGGCAAACGCTGCCTCACTCACGTGCATGTCAAATCCCCGGAAGAAGCGGGCGCGGCGGAAGCAGCCGGGATTGACTTGTTGAGTTGCAGTTTCGACTCACCGGCATCGCAGGCCCGATTGCCGCTGCTCGTGGCGGCGGCCCCGAAAAGTTTCATCTCCGCAGCAACCCCGCATGGGTTGGCTTCGCCGGAAGAGGCGATCCGCATCGGATTCCAGGCGCTGGAACTGGGCGCCAGTTCCGTTTATTGCTCGGCCAGCCCATGGATGATTGAGGCTATGGCGCGGGAGAGAATCCCGGTGGTCGGCCACCTGGGAATGGTTCCACGCCACGCGACCTGGACGAACGTTCGCCCGATCGGCAAGACCACCGCCGAGGCCAGGCGACTCTACGAACAAATGAAGCGTCTGGAAAATGCCGGTGCCTATGCCGCGGAACTTGAATTGGTGCCGCACCAGCTCGCTTCCTATCTCTGCAAGAAAACTTCCCTCCTGCTGATGTCCCTGGGTTCCGGCAGCGGCTGTGACACGCAGTTCCTCTTCTCCGACGACATCCTTCAGGATTACGACGAACGCATTCCCCGCCATGCCAAGGCCTACAGGAACTTCCGCAAAGAATACAAACGGCTCCAGGACGAGCGCGTCGCCGCATTTGCAGAATATGCCGATGACGTGAAGCGCGGCCGTTTCCCCGAAGCCAGTCACCTGGTGGCAATGGATGAGGCCGCCTTCAAGGAGGCCGTCGAAGCCATCGAAGGGAACGGCCATGCGTGATAAGGGAAAAGTAACAGGAGCAAACGGAGGCAACGGAGATTTTCAACGTGCAAAGCCGAGTGACTTGAAAATCCCGAAGGGATTTTGTCCTTAAGCCCAGGGTTGCGACGAAGGAGCTACCCTGGGTGGCTGTGAGAAACAAAATCACAACTCTGAAGGAGTTGTGGCCGGGCACGAGTCCAGTGAAACGAAGATGCAACCCACTTTGGGGTTGTAGAGATGGATTGTTTTTAACCCAAGGTAGCGCCTGTGTCGCAACCTTGGGCTGAGCGCTGGAATCCCGTTGGGATTCAGAAACGGAAATTGATTTCGGAAATTCTGCGCGTCACCAACCCAGATCCACTCCCTCACTATCGAGCGAATGGCGGACTTGATTGCGTTCCTGTTCTTGCCACCATAGCTCTATTCGCATGAACCCGAGTGTCCCTCGCATCCTCACCACCACCGTCGGCTCGTATCCCGTCCCGGACTGGCTTGCGGCGCTGCCCAGCGAGCAGGCGCTGCTCGACGCCACGCGCGTCGTGTTCGACCTCCAACGTCAGGCCGGCATCGACCTGCCCACCGACGGGGAACTGTATCGTTTCGATGTGAATCATCCCGACACCAACGGCATGATCGAGTATTTCGTCCACAAATTCGGTGGCGCGCGGCGTGAAGTGGGCCGGTCCGATACGGCGGCGTTCCGCGCCAAAACGGAAATGCGCTGGCGCAACAAGCCCGCCGCGGTCGTCACCGGCCCGATCACCGAAGGCGCCCTGAACCTGCCCGAAGACTGCGCCCGCGCGGCGAGCGTGGCTGGCGGACCATTCAAGTTCACGCTCACCAGTCCCTACATGCTCGCCCGCACGTTGCTCGACGAGCACTATCACGATTTTGCGAAGCTGACCCTCGCCATCGCCGATGCGCTCGCGGCGCAGATGAGCGACTTGAGTTGCGCCTGCGTG
>QHPA01000022.1 GCA_003218935.1 Verrucomicrobiota bacterium | reverse complement strand
GGCCGCTAAACGGTTCAACAAGTGAAACTCGACAGGAAAGCAATCGCCACTGACGAATTCAAACACCAAGCCGACGCTTTTCGGTCGTGGGTGAGTGTCGACAATACGTCGCCGTTTCCTTTAGCCCAGGACCGTTACCACCTTTACATTTCGTTAGCCTGCCCTTGGGCTTCGCGCACATTCATTGTGCGCAAGCTTAAACACCTGGAACAAGCAATTGGAGTGACAGTGGCGGACCCAATTCGCGATGAACGCGGGTGGGCTTTTCGTGATGGGCCTGGGTTTAGCCGGGATCCTATCAACGGTTTCCAATTTCTCAGCGAGGCCTATTTGGCAACGGACGCGCAATATTCCGGTCGGGTGAGTGTGCCTGTGCTTTGGGATAAACAGACGCGGCAGATTGTCAACAACTCCGAGGATGATATTTGCCGAATGTTCAACGGCGTGTTTAGTCCTTTGGGAGACGGCGCGATTGATTTATTTCCAGCCGACCTTGCCGCTGAGCAAGACCGCCTGAGTGCGTTTCTTTATGAAAATGTGAACAGCGGAGTCTATAAGGCAGGATTTGCGACGACTCAAGCGGCTTATGAGAAGGCTGTGCAGGCGCTGTTCGCAGCTCTTGATCAACTGGAAGAACGACTGCGTAATCGCCGGTATCTCTTTGGCAATCGCATTGTGGAAAGCGACTGGCGACTTTTTTGTACACTGATACGGTTTGATGTCGTCTATCACGGCCATTTCAAATGTAATCTGCGGCGAATTGTTGATTATCCCAACCTCAACGGATATTTACGCGACCTTTATCAGCAGCCGGGAATTGCGGAGACCGTCAATTTCGACCACATCAAACGCCACTATTACATCACGCACGATGACCTCAATCCTACACGGATTGTTCCTCTTGGACCAATCCTGGAGCTTCAGCGTCCGCACAGGCGCGAACATCTGACGTGATGTCGAACTTTCGAAGACAGTTTAACGCTTGGCTAATGCTCCCGCCAATTGTCCAGCAGAGGGAGCAGAGGGGTCGTTCGCGCTGCCGGAATTGACGGAAGCACGGTGCAAAAATAATATGGGCTCCGTGCGCTCGCTGACTCGAACTCTCCTGGGTTGGTCGCTGCTCTTTTCCCTGCCGGTGCTCGCCCGCAATTACCGCTTCGACGGCAGGATGTCCGAGGAAGTGCTGCGCAATTATCTCTCCCGGTCGATGACCACAATGTATCTGCTCACCGGACACGGCGACTTCGATGACAACCTGCGCATGTTGACCAACTGTGGTGTGAAGTTCGCCGGGCGCGCTGTCTATCAGTGGGGACGCGAGGAGGGCGGTGCGCCTGCTATTCCCAGGAAACTTGAACTGGCGAAAGCGAACGCCGCGAAACTTCACGGCGCCGATCCGGAACTCATCCTGCAAGCCTGCATTTTCGAGATTGTCTCGCGCGACGTGAACGATCTGGCCGTTCCGGCGTGGGCGTTCGAAGAACTGGACCGGCCAATCGAGACGCGCAACTTTCGTTACGAGGAAATGATCTACTCGAGCGGACGCGGCAGCAATCAGTGGGGCCAAGGCTCCTCTGTTCCCGATGTTAGCCGCAGCGAAACGAAGCTCTGGTTCTATTTTCTCGCACGCAGCTACATCGACATCGGATGCGAAGCGATTCACTACGGCCAGGCCGAACTCATGAACGGCAATGATCCGAAGCTGGACCATTGGGCCGACATGCTTTCGCAGGCGCGCGGTTACGCGGCGAAACACGCGCGTCGTCATTTTATTTTGTGCGATGCGCATGTGCCGCACGGTGGATTGGTCCGGGACGGAAAGTTACTCCTCGATTTTCATTCCTTCCCGTTGCGAATCGAGGAGATTCCCGACCAACCGAAGGAAGCGCAGTTGCGGGTGGGCTACAGCGACGCCATTTATGGGCGCAGCCGCGGCGGCCTTACGCCGAGCGGCTGGCGTTGCGAGCACCTGCCATATCTCGTGGAGTTCGACAACTATGGCCGCAGCCGTCGGCCCGGCGAAACAGGCCAAGGCCGCTTCTGGATTTGGGGCTGGGATGAAATCACGTGGTTTTCGCAACAGCCGGAGACCGCGCGTAACAACTGGCTACGCTACGCGTGGAAATGGGTGCGCGAGCACGACCCGGACGGCTACCTGCAGATGCCCGGCATGCGCGTCATCTCCGGAGCCGCCGACGGTAAACGCTGGTACTACGTAAACCAACCCAGCGCCGCAACCCCCAACGGCTATGGCCAGGAACAAACCATTCGCGCCATCTGGTCTGGATAAATGAAGGACAACAATGCACTCTCGTCGCTGGTGAAAAGGTTCTCAATCATGTCTGCCATGCTCGTGCTGGCCCAGAGCGTCGTTCAGGCTCAGCCTGTCCTGCCTGCAACCGCTTCCGCACTTAAATTCAGAGTTCTGGCCTTGGCGGAATCTGGAGGCCATCACGTTGAGTTCACGAAGGCGGCCACACCGTGGCTAACGAAATGCGGGAACGAAAACGGGTTTGAAGTGGATTATATCACGAACACCACAGCCATCACGGATGCATTCCTGGCCAGGTATCAATTGGTGCTTCAGTTGGACTTTGTCCCGTACGGCTGGAAGCCTGAAGCGATGGCGGCCTTCAAGGCTTACATCGAGGAGGGCAGGGGCGGTTGGGTGGGCCTCCATCACGCGACGCTCCTGGGCGACTTCGACGGGTATCCGATGTGGCCGTGGTTTTCAGACTTCATGGGTTCAATCAAATTTAAGAATTACATTCCCAAGTTCAGTTCCGGAACCGTTCGCGTTGAAGATAAGGCGCACCCTTGTATGAAGGACGTGCCTGAATCCTTCATCATCTCCAGGGAGGAATGGTACACCTACGACCGGAGTCCGCGCGCGAACGTTCATGTGTTGGCCAGCGTGGACGAGTCCACTTACTCGGACTCTTCCGCCGTGCGGATGGGGGATCATCCGGTCATCTGGACCAATGAGCGCATGGCGGCGCGCAACGTGTATATCTTCATGGGACATGGGCCCTGGCTTTTTGAGGACAAGGCTTTCACCACCCTTTTCCGCAATGCGATCTTGTGGGCCGCCAAAAAATTCGGCTATGACGGCGTGGAGATTGATGGCAAGCGGCCTCATGGCAATCCGCTCGACTGGCCGAAGGCTCGTTGCCAGGAATTGCAGCGCCTCGCCGTGGGAGACGGCATCGAGATTCACGGCGTCGCCGCCAATAACGATTTCAGCAACCCGGTCCCCGAAGTGCGTGAGACTCAAATCTGTTTCGTGCGCGAGTTGATCCGCATGACTGCCGACCTGGGCGCCAAACATCTGCGCGTGTTCCTCGCCTGGTGGGGCATCACACGGCATCCGAAGCTGGCCACTTACGACATCGCTGAAGGCTATTGGCCCATCGTCCACGGAAAATTTTCTGAAGAAGAAATCTGGGGCTGGTGCCGCGAGAGCTTGATCGAGTGTGCCCGTTACGCCGGGGAGATGGGCGTGACACTCGCGTTGCAGAATCACAAACCAATCATCAAGGATCATCATGACGTGCTGCGAATGGTGCGTGAGGTCAGTTCACCGCATCTCCAAGTCTGTCTCGATGCGCCCTTAATGCCGGACAAGAGCGCCGCCGCGATGCGCGACGCGGCACTGGCGGTCGGTTCCATGCAGGTGATGTCGCACTTCGGCGGAGAATTTGAACGCAACGCGGACGGCAACATCACGGGCGTGGACCGGATCGATGGAGTGGTCACAGGTGAGACCAACCAATACTACCGCGACTTTGCGCGGGCGATGCACGAAATCGGCTACAACGGCTATATCAGCTACGAGCTTTGCCACCAGTTACCCGTGGTG
>QHPA01000021.1:4342-6119 GCA_003218935.1 Verrucomicrobiota bacterium | reverse complement strand
CCGCGACGGCGACGCCGAGCTGTTGGTGAATTGGATTTCCTTTGGCCTCCGCCCACCAGCACAGCAGCACGCCGGCGAGGAACAAGACCATCATCGCGCTCCAAACGGCCCAACCGTGCGCTTGATTTTTCGCCATGCGACCGAGGAAGTAAGTCAGCCCGCTGCCGATGCTGAAAATGGAGAGCATTTGCAGGAAGTTGGAGAGCGGTGTGGGATTCTCGAAGGGATGTGCGGCGTTGGCGTTCGCATAGCCACCGCCGTTCGTGCCGAGCATTTTGATGGCGACCTGTGACGCCATCGGGCCTTGCACGATGAGCTGTTCGTCCACCTTTTGATCAACCGTCACCGCCACGTTGGTCATCACGGGCTGGCCTTTCGCATCAAGCTGGGGGACATCCATCATCACCGCCGCGCCGTTAACCACCACCGGTTGTCCCTTTTCATCCAACTTCGGCTCTTGAACCATCACGGCGACGTTGGTCGTGACAGGCTGGCTTTTATCATCAACCTTGGGAACTTGAATGGTGAACGATTCAACGAGCTTCGCCTTGGTATATGGCTTGAAATTTTGAATCATCCCTTGCGACACGAGAAATACCGCGAACACGAGGCAAATCGGCAGCAGCAGATAGTAAGTGACCCGCACAAGGTCCACCCAGAAATTGCCGAGTGTTCTCGCCGAATGTCGGGTGATGCCGCGCACCAATGCAGCAGCGAGCGCGATACCGACGGCGGCGGAGGCGAAGTTGTGAATCGTCAGAGCGACCATCTGAGCGAGATACGACATTGTGGATTCGCCACCGTAGCTCTGCCAGTTGGTGTTGGTCGTGAAACTGACGGCGGTATCGAACGCGAGGTCGGGGCTCAAAGGGCCGAGACCCTGCGGATTGAGCGGCAGCAGGTGTTGCAGGCGCAGAATAGCGTAGGTGAAAAGACAACTGACCAGACCGAAAAGCAGCATGGCGAGCGTGTATTGCTTCCAGTCCTGCTCCTTGTCGGCGCGCACTCCCATCAAGCGATAGGTGAACCGCTCCAACGGACGGAGCACGGGATCAAACCAGGTCCTGCCGTTGGCATCGAGCACCTGCATGAGATAAAGCCCTATTGGCTTCGTAATCACGGCGAGTGCGGCAACGTAGAGCGCGAGTTGAAGCCATCCATTAGTGTTCATAGTGAGTCCTTAAAATTTCTCCGGGCGAACCATCGCTACGAACAGGTAGATGAACAGCAACAAAGCAATAATGCCCACGATGATGGTTTCCATAGTGCTCTCCTAAAGTTTTTCGCAAAAGCGGACGTAGAAGCCGCTGACGAAGAAGAATGCCACCACAGCGCCAACAAAAATCAGGTCACTCATAGGATTTCTCCAACCACCGAATTAACCAGGCACATTTGTTCATGCCGTTACGATGACTCGGTCGCGGGCGGACGGCTAATTAAGATGAAGGTCTTCAGCGTTAAGATTTCGTAAAGATGAGGCCCACGTGGCTGGGTTGAAGCCTTCACTGCGGCCACACATCGGACCTTCGCACATGGGACCGATGTCAGCGCGCGGGGTTGGCCGCTGCATTGAGAAGGCGAAGTCCAGTTAACGTTTTTAAAATCAGCCAATCGCCATCTGGCGAGAACAGCAGATCTTGAACAGGATCAGCAATTCGCTTCATCGCGAGGAGTTCCTGTTGGGTGGAAACGTTCCAAAACCGGAGACTGCTGTCGCTGCTAACCGATACAAGTGTCTTGCCGTCTGGCGTAAAGGCCAGTCGCCCGATCCCCTGCG
>QHPA01000021.1:0-4319 GCA_003218935.1 Verrucomicrobiota bacterium | reverse complement strand
GGACCAGGCGCGGTCTGCGAGTCGAGAACTACGACCATTATCGGGCCAGAATTCCCGAACTTTCTGGTGGAAGAGCTGATTCCGGAAGCGGTTAAGGTCGAGAACCTCTCCATTTCGACCAACGCCGATATGCACATGACCAGCGGCGGATCGTCGGGCGGGACCGGCAACCAGCACGTAAACGAACTGTCGCGCCTTCGTTTCGTCAAACGCCGCGCCGGTCGCGTGTTTGATTTCCAGGAACAGGTCGTAGCGCCCGCGATCCTCGAAGCCCATGCGTTTGGGCAGATTGCCGACCTCGTCCACCTCGCCGTAGAGCTTTTCCAAGTCGAGCAGGATTTGCTCGATGTCGGCGTTCAAATCCTGTTTGCGCTCGATCAACTCCTGCAAGCGCACGTCCAAATCCACGTAGGCCGGATTGCGCGCCTCCTCACGTCGGATGATGGTCTCGATGTCGCGGATGATTTTTTCCGCCTTGTCGCCGCCGGACATCTTGCTGAAGCGGAGGTTTTCCAGATAGCGCTCGTCAATCGCGATCTCCGGCAGATGGCCGAGGAAACTTTTCAGCTTGGAGCATTCGCGGATGAGTTTGCGAGTCTTGGCGGCGTAAAGCTCGGCGTCGAAGTCTGAGCGTTTGAACTCGGTGAGATAAACCTGGTAGATCGTGAGCGACCATGGACTCTTGAAGAGTGAGGCCCTTCGAGCATCTGAAACAAATCGTGTGCGCCTATCAAAGCGCGGACCTGACGCAGTTCGGCGGAAAGATCCGTAACCGCCGCAAAGTTGCGCTCATAACAATCCTGTAGCTGTGAGTCGGTGAAATTCACAACGCGTCCTCGAGGCAACGCAAAAGTGTCAGCGACGTCGGGCCAAGGGAACCGGAATTGCGACCAGGACGCTGAACAGTCCGGTGCCCTGTGTGACCTGTGAATCCTTGAAAGGATTTAAACAACCTCTTTCTCCTTCTCCGGAACTTCGGTGATGAGGCATTCGGTAGTCAGCAACAATCCGGCGATGGAGGAAGCGTTCTGCAGTGCCGCGCGAGTAACCTTCTTGGGGTCCACGACGCCAGCCCTGATCAAATCTTCATATTCGTTGGTCGCCACGTTGTAACCTTCGTTACCCTTGCGGCGCTTCACTTCCTGCACCACAACGGAGCCTTCCATGCCGGCGTTTTCAGCCAACACGCGAGTCGGCTCTTCGATGGCGCGCTTGACGATGTTGACACCAATTTGCTCGTCTTCGTCTTGTAGCTTCAAGCCTTCGAGCACTGACAAGCAGCGGATCAACGCCACGCCGCCGCCAGGGACAATCCCTTCTTCCACCGCAGCGCGGGTGGCATGCAACGCGTCTTCGACGCGAGCTTTCTTTTCCTTCATCTCGGTCTCGGTCGCGGCGCCGACATTGATGATGGCCACTCCACCGGCGAGTTTCGCCAGGCGTTCCTGCAATTTTTCCTTGTCGTAGTCCGAGGTGGTTTCCTCGATCTGACGGCGGATTTGATTGACGCGGCCCTGGATTTCACCGGGCTTGCCGCAGCCTGCCACCAGGGTGGTGCTTTCCTGGTCCACGACGATGGATTTGGCGCGGCCGAGGTCTTCAAGACCAATCGATTCGAGCTTGATGCCGAGGTCTTCGCTGATGAACTTGCCACCGGTGAGGATCGCAAGGTCTTCCATCATCGCTTTGCGGCGATCGCCGAAGCCCGGGGCCTTGACAGCGCAGACCTTGAAGGTGCCGCGCAGCTTGTTCACGACCAGCGTCGCCAGTGCTTCGCCTTCGACATCTTCAGCGATGATCAGAAGGGGTTTGCCGGATTGGGCCACCTTTTCGAGGATGGGGAACAGCTCTTTGAGACTGCTGATCTTTCTCTCGTAATTGAGGACGTAAGCATCTTCGAGCTTGGTTTCCATCGCCTCCGCGTTGGTGATGAAGTAGGGCGAAAGATAGCCTTTGTCGAATTGCATGCCTTCGACAACTTCAAGGGTGGTCTCGATCGACTTGGCTTCTTCCACGGTAATCGTACCGTCCTTGCCTACCTTCTCCATAGCTTCAGCGATAATTTCGCCGATGGTCGTATCCCAGTTGGCCGAGACGGTGGCGACTTGCTTGATCTCTTCCTTGTCCTTCACCTTCCTGGTGATCCTGGTGAGCTGCACGACGGAAGCCTCGACGGCCTTTTGAATGCCGCGCTGAATGCCAATCGGGTTCGCGCCCGCAGTGACAAATTTCAAACCTTCCCGGTAAATCGCTTCGGCGAGCAATGTGGCCGTGGTGGTGCCGTCGCCTGCGTCATCGCTGGTTTTGCTGGCGACTTCGCGGACCATCTGCGCACCCATGTTTTCGCAGGCATCCGCCAGTTCGATTTCCTTGGCGACCGTCACGCCGTCCTTGGTCACCGTTGGGCTTCCGAATTTTTTGTCGATCACTACGTTGCGGCCCTTAGGGCCGAGCGTGGCCTTCACTGCGCGACTCAATTGTTGCACTCCCAGGAGAAGGGACTGGCGCGCCGCTTCGTCAAAGATCAATTGTTTTGCTGCCATAAATTAGCTGATAGTTGATTGTTGATATTCGGTTGATAGTTTCAAAAGTTGCGGGTTATTCGATGACGGCGAGGATGTCATCACCGTTGAGGATCTTGTAATCCTTGCCGTCCAATTTGATTTCAGTGCCGCCGTATCTGCTGACGAGCACACGGTCGCCCTTCCTGACTTCGAAGGGAACCTTCCTGCCATTGTCGTCGGTCTTACCAGTGCCGAGCGCCACGACCACGCTTTCCATCGGTTTTTCTTTGGCGGTATCGGGGATGATAATCTCGCCCTTCTTGCCTTTGTTCTCTTTCTCTTCGACCGATTCCACGAGGATCCGATCGCCCACCGGTCTAACGTTTGGTGACATAATTGGTTTTCCTTTGCTGTTTTGATTTAAACGTTAGCTGGCGCTGTGCCAGTGCGCATGCAACGATTCGTGTGCTGAGCGGCAACGCGTTGGGACTGGGCCATCCGAGATCCTGTGCTGGCAAGTGCGGCGTGGGAAGCCACCTGTGAGCAGTGGTAAGCCACTTTCAGCGAACTTCGCCGGCGCGGCTTTTCGCTCGGCGTGTGAATTTCGGGGGAATGCTTTTGCCGCGTTCCCTCCACAAACAATGGCGATCCAAAACCAACCGTCAGTGAATTGCCGGCCAAGGCTGACGCCCGTGCCGGCGTCGGCCTGGGTGTACTTCATTTGGATTAATTCATGAAGCCAAGATGGCCGGAGCGGAACGCTTCGGCCATCGCCATCGGCACCTTGGCTTCCGATTCGACCACACGGGCGCGCATCTCGGCCACGCGGGCGGTCATTTCCTGCTCCACAGCCACGGCTGCGGCGCGGCGGACTTCGGCGTGGGCTTGAGCGATGAGTTTGTTGGCTTCAGCCTGCTCGGCCTGGAGTTTGGCGCCGACGTTTTCACCCACGTCCACGTCGGCGATGTCGAGGGACAGGATTTCGAACGCGGTGTTGGCATCGAGCGCCTTGTCGAGGACGGTCCTGGAAATGCGGTGAGGGTTTTCCAGCACGTCCTTGTAGGTGGCCGAAGAACCGATGGTGCTGACGATGCCCTCCCCAACGCGCGCGATGATGGTCTCCTCCGTCGCCCCACCCACAAAGCGGTCCAGATTGGTGCGCACCGTCACCAGCGCCCGGGCCTTGATGACGATGCCGTCCTTGGCCACGCCGTCGATGGTGATTTTACCCAGGACGGGAGCTGGGCAATCAATCACCCTTGGGTTAATGGATGTTCTCACGGCTTCGATCACGGTTTTGCCGGTGCCCTTAGTAGCCAGGTCAATGGCGCATGCGCGGTCAAAGACGAGATTGATGCCGGCCTTTTTGGCGGCAATAAGGGCGAGCACGACCATCGGCACGTTGCCGCCGGCCATAAAATGCGTGGACAGATCGTCGATGCTGAGGGGCAATCCCGATCGCACGGCGGCGATGCGGTTGTCCACAATCAAGCCCGCAGGAACGCGCCGCAGGCGCAAGGCGATCAACTCGGTAACGGTGACTTTAGCGCCGGAAAACAGGGCACGGATGTAGATCGTCCCGAAATTAATCACGATGACGGCGACAACGAGCAACAGCACTCCTCCAATGCCATAAACCAAGAACTCCCATTTGCCGGGCCGGAAACCGGTTTGAGCAAGAATTAGATTCACAATTTGATTTGAGCTTTACAGTCCGTAGCTTTGCCAGCACCGTTGATTGCGTCCGGGCTTGGGCGCGGGCTCTTCAGACGCACTGCCCGCCTTCACAACTGAGTTCAGTCTGCCAGACAAGTT
>QHPA01000020.1 GCA_003218935.1 Verrucomicrobiota bacterium | reverse complement strand
TGGAGTTAAGGGACGGCCAGGTATTTTTGCGTGGACGGGCCAGCGACTTGATTAACGTGGCAGGACGGAAAATATCGCCCGAAGCAATCGAGCGGGTTCTACTGACACATCCCAACGTGCGCGCGTGCGTCGTGTTCGGCGCACCGAGTCACGAAGCCGAACGGACCGAGATCATTGTCGCTTGCATCGCGGCGAAGTCCAACGTGACCGCCGACGGTTTGCGGGATTTCTTGCTTTCGAGGCTCCCGGCCTGGCAGGTGCCGCGGGAGTGGTTTTTTGTTGAGTCGCTGAAATCAGATCAACGCGGCAAGTTGTCGCGCGGGGAGTGGCGGCGGAGGTATTTGGAGCGAGCCCAACGGCGATAAATCACTAAACGAAGGCGGCAGGCGGTGTCCTGGTTTGTCTGTAGCGGCGCTCTGTGCGCGGTTCGGGCGGTCATAGACCGCCGCTACAATTCAAAGTTTGAGATTAAGACACTACCAAGGCGGCGGCAGTGTCCTGATTTGCTTCAGGTGGGTGCGCCGCTGCCGCGGCGCACGGCGGTGCCGCAGCACCGCCGCTACCAAACCAGGACACTACCAGGGCGGCAAACGGTTTGACTTTCGGTACAGCTTCTGTCATAAGATTTGCGATTCCAACTGACTCCACGTCTTATGAGCGCCAAATATTCCCCACGTGTCGGCCTGTTCCTGTTTGTTGCCGGCGTCATTGTCTGGTTATCGAGCGACTCGCGCGCCTTGGCCCGCGTGGTGGACAATTTCGATGACAACACGAAAACCGGCTGGAGCGACTTCACGTTTACGCCTGGATTCGGAATTCCAGCGGAGACCGGCGGCCAGTTCATCTTTACTCAACCCCCGGCGGGCCAGGCCATCTTCAGCGCCAGCACCAAGACATCCGAGACGTTCACGCTTCAGGATGGCCGGACGGTCGAGTTCCGGGTGGACGTGGTGAGCGGCGGCGGGAAGGATTCTTTTGCCATTCTCGCGTTCATCCCCTCGTCGTCCTCGGCCAGCACGCTCGCGGGTTATGGGTTTGCGAAGTCAACCACCGATATTCTCATCACTAAAGGTATCGGGAAATATTTTTACAATGAAAACCCCACGCCGGCGATCAAGAACGACAACGTAACGATGGTGCTCTCGATGACTGGAAAAGGAGGCAATGTCGTTATCAACGCGAAAGTGCTCGACAAAGACAACAACAACGCGGTGTTGTTCGACCGGACGTTCGTGGACACACCGGCGGCGGACGTGTTGTCGGACGGCACGGACAGTCCGGCGGCGCCGTATTTCGGCAGCGGCAACTTTGTCCTCTACCTCTATCAGGACTACGACCCGAACGCGCCGGAGAACCCTTATCAGGTGACTTATGATAACGCCGAGGTTTTCGTGATGGACAACACCGTGCTCGACGATTTCAACGACAATACCAAGACCGCGTGGCAGGATTTTACGTTTACTCCAGGCTTTGGCATTCCGGCGGAGACGGGTGGCCAATTTGTCTTTATGCAGCCGCCCGCCGGTCAGGCTATCTTCTCGGCCAGCACCAAGACGTCGCGCACCTTCGACCTTCAGGACGGCGAGCGGCTGGAGTTTCACGTGGACCTGGTCGCTGGCGGGGACAAAGATTCCTTCGCGATTCTGGCATTTATTCCGACCAGTTCGTCCGTAAGTTCTCTGGGCGGGTATGGGTTGGCGAAATCGACGACCGACATCCTCATCACGAAGGGCATCGGCAAATATTTTTACAACGAGAATCCGACGCCCCCGATCAAGAACTCGAACGTCACGCTCGTCCTGTCCATGGAAGGCAGAGGGACCAACGTCATCATCATCGGCAAGGTGCTGGACAAGGACAACGGTGACGCGGTCCTGTTCGAGCAGCGGTTCGTGGACACGCCCGCGGCAGAAGTTCTTTCCGATGGCACTGACAGCCCGCCGGCGCCGTATTTTGGCAGCGGCAACTTCGTTCTCTATCTCTACCAGGATTACGATTCAGCCGCGCCGGAAAATCCGTACCAGGTGATCTACGACAACGCCCAGGTTTCTGCGCCACCGCTCGCCGGTAACACGCCCCCGCTCATCTCGGATGTCCTTCCCGACGCCTACGCAAACTTCCTGCCGGCTACGACGCAAATTTCCTTCAAGATCACAGATGAAAAACCGATCGCCGACAGCAAAATCCTCGTCACCCTCAACGGAGTTCAGTTCACTTCGACCAACGGTTTGACCATCACCGGGTCGGGAAACACCAAAAACGCCACGCTCGGCAGTTTGGCCGCCAACGTGAGTTACGCAGCCGTCATTCAGGTCACGGACTCTGACAACACAGAAGTTTCAAGCCCCCTTTACTTTGACACGTTCTCGACCAACAACCTCGTGTTGGAAGTCGAAGACTACAATTTTAGCAGCGGACAGTTTCTTGATAATCCTGTGCCTGTCTCCGAGGGCAGCGGCGCGGCGAACTCCTACAGCCAGCAAGCCGGCGTTCAGGGTGTGGACTTCGACGACACGCGCGCGACGCCTCGTCCCCAGGACACGCTGTATCGACCCAGCGACGTGGTCCGCATGCAGCACTCGTTGGACAAGACGCGACAGAAATACATTGATGCCGGCGGCAGCGCGGCCAACGTGTACGATTATGATGTTGGCGACATCGCCACTGGAGAATTCCTCAATTACACGCGGACATTCACCGCCGGGACTTATGAAGTGTATCTGCGCGAATCGCTGGTCAATATGGCGCGCGCCGAAGCGGCGCTGGAAAAGGTCGTCACCGATCGGACCCAGCCAAACCAGTCCACGAAACCACTAGGTTCGTTCATCGGCGCGTTGACGGGCTACCAATATCGCAACTTCCCGCTTTGCATCAGGTGACAGCCGAAGCGGGCGATGGCGGCATCTTCCAGAACTATCTTATCTTCGTCCCGGTGCCGAATCCAGGTGTGCTGCCAGCGATCGTCCTGAGCGTGTCGCCAGGGCCAGGCGCCACGCTCGAGACCGTGGCGCCCGTTGTTAGCGTGAACATTCAAAACCGAGACACCACTGTTCGAACCAACAGCATCGTACTCTCGGTCAACGGAACGGCGGTGGCGAATTCGATCGCGGCGGACACCAACGGGGCCACGATTGCTTACCCCATGTCCCCTTTACCGCCCTCAGGCGCGACGAACACCGCGAGGGTTGTGTTCACCGACAGTGGAGGCGTGACGCAGACCAACGACTGGAGTTTTGTCGTGACATACAAGTCGTTGGACCCGGCCAACCGTCAGGCAGGCGCGGGGGCCAATCCCGGATTCAAAGTGCGCGTCGTGCAGGCGCTCTCCGGTTCCAACCTGGACAACAGCCTGCAGCGCGCGGAGGACCAGTTGGCGCCGAACTCGACCATTCCGAAATACTACGAAACCAACATCGTTGATCTGGTCATCAACTATTCGCAGAACGGTCCGGGCAGCGCCGACGGTTACTTCCCTGAGGATGCGTTGATTGCGGGTCTGGATGTGAGCGCGAATGGCAGCGACGACATCGCGATGGAGATTTTGTCTTACCTCGACTTGCCGGCGGGCGTGCTTCGTTTTGGTGTTCGTAGTGACGACGGGTACAAGATCGTTGCCGGAAACAGCTTTACCGATTCGAGCACGCCCGCGCTCGCGTTTCATAACGGCGGGCCAGCAGATGAAACGTTTGATTTCGTTGTCCCACAGGCGGGCCTCTATCCGTTTCGGATGGTTTGGTATGAACGTGGCGGCGCGGCGTTCGTCGAATGGTTCTCGGTTGATCCGAATACCGGTACGCGAACGCTGATCAACGACGCCGGCACGCCGGCCTCTATCAAAGCCTACGCATCAGTGGCACCTGCCATCGCGCTGGAATCCGCTCCCAATCTCACGCCGGGTGCGTTCTCCCCTGAAACCAGCGCCGTTGTCGATGCCGGCACCAAAACAATCACATTGCTTCAGTCGGGCAGTCAGCGCTTTTATCGGTTGCGGGCCAGCACCGCGCTGACCATCGACAGCATTCAAATCAACGGCGGCAACATCGTGTTGAAGTACCGATAAAAGACGGATTGAATTGTTTTTGAGGCGGCGGTATCCAATGCGAGGTAGCGAGCCGGGAATATGGAACAACCAGGATTTTTCAGCAATGAAGTCATTTGTTTTTTCGGCTGAAACAGGGAAACGGTTCTTCAGCATTTCGTCGCAGCACATTTTAACGTCGCTCTTGCTGCTGATCTTCGGCTGGCAGCAAATGGCCAGGGGACAGACCGACGATTTCAATGACGGCAATGACGACGGCTGGATGCATTTGGACCTTGGCGCGCCTCCGGCAAACTTTCCTCCGGCTACTAACAGCTATCCTGACGACGACTTTGGCGGCAAAGCCTATCGGATCTTTACTCCAGCGCCGCCCGATCCAGGCTTCGGGCCCGCCAGAGCGTTTAGCTACCGGACCGAGGTTTACAGTAATTTTTTCTACGTGGCGGTGGACGTTGTCACGTGGGACAACAGCCTCAACCAGGCTTTCGGGTTTCTGATTCGCGCTTCCAATATTGGCCTGGGTCAGACCGACGGCTACGTTTTGAATTATGATCCCAATCAGCAACCTGGCGGACGTGGTCAATTCCAGATTAATCGGGTGGACCGCGAAGCGCCCGCAGATCCGCTGAGCGGCCCGGCGACAGCGAACATTACGCTTGATCCGACGCACCGATATCGTTTCGTGTTGACCGGCGCAGGCAGCACTTTGACCGGACATATTTATGATTTCCTGGACCTGACGACTCCGCTCGTCACGATCCTGGCGGACGATGACACGTATCCGAGCGGTGTCCTGGGTTTGTTCAGCTTTTCCCGCGTTGACACCAATCAGTATGCCAATCCCATTACTGGCAAAACCGACGTCACGTTCGACAATTATTACGCCTCGACGGCCGCGCCGACTCCACTTGGTCTTCAAGGCACGCCGCATCCCGTGCCGGATATGCCGCAGGTCGCGAACCGCACCCCGGAAGCGCGGGCGAACTTTTATCCATACACGAACGGGATCAGTTTCACGGCGACCACGCTGACGACCAACGCGATCAACACCGGCGCCATCAAGCTTTTCCTCAACGGCGCGGACGTGTCTTCTGGATTGGCGATGTCCGGCAGCGCCAGCAACGTGGACGTCACGTTCAACGGTCTGGCGGCGAACATGGTTTATGACGCGCGGATTGTGCTGACCGACTTTTCGGGCCGGACCACCACCAACGAGTTCACGTTCGACACGTTTGACGAAAGCTATTTTGACTCGCCGGCGGTCAAAGTCATCGAGGCCGAGGATTACAATTACAACCGCGGGCAGTTTCAGGATGACCCGCCGCCTTCCGGCGTGAACAGCTCGGGCCAACAGATCAACGGGTTCGGTATCGGGTACTTCGACCTGATCGGAACGACTAACGTGGATTACCTCGATTATTCCACGTCGCCTGGCAGCGGTGTCACGCCGGAATATCGCGCTGTGGATTTTGTCGGCACACAGGCTGGATCGGCAGAAATTGGCAACGCCGGCGCGCTCAACGACACAATTCGAGGGAAATATGCCGCCAACAGCTATGACCTGCCGGAATACGAAGTGCGCGGAACCGAAGGCGGAGAATGGCTGAATTACACGCGGGTCTTTTCCAACGCCAACTACCGTGTCTATCTGCGCGAAGCCTGCCGCGCGCCGCAGGCCGTCTATCTCGACCAGGTCACGAGCGACCCCGCGCAAGCCAATCAGACCACGACGCGGCTCGGCGTGTTCAACGTGCCGAGCACCGCCATGTTGATCAACTATCGTTATGCGCCGCTCACGGACCCCAAAGGTAATCCGGCCTCACTGAATTTATCCGGCACGAACACGCTCCGTCTGACGGTGGGCGGGCCGCAAACCAACACGACCCAATACACGATGGTGCTGAACTATCTTGTGTTTGTGCCGGTCATCGTGCCGCAGATTGTCCTGGAATCATCATCGGACGTCGCCGGGACGTTTACGGACAGCACCGCGACCATTGACACCGCGAGCAAAACGATCACGGCGCCGCTCAACGGCCAAGTCCGTTTCTACCGCATTCGTTCCAGCGCGCCACCGGCGCTGACAATCTCGAATGTCAGGGTCGTGGCGGCAAACGTCCTGATGAATTACCAGTGAGGCGGGCCTGAGACACGGAACCTGTCGCGTCGAAAGCGAACCGGTTGGCTTTCACACCTTGAGCCTGAAAAATCATTTTGAAACGCAGCCGGACAAAAACTCCGCTTCGCCGGGCTACAAATGGCAGGTGGTTTTCATGCTCTGGTTCGTCTGCTTCTTCAACTACGCGGACCGCCAGGCCCTCTCTGGTGTCGCTCCCAAACTGAAAGAGGAATTCGGGTTTACGAATGAGGCGCTCGGCCTCATTGGGTCGGCGTTCATGTGGGTTTATGCCGCCGCGGCGCCGCTCGCCGGCTTTATCGGCGATCGGCTTCGCCGCAAAGACCTCATCCTCGGCGGCTGTCTTTTTTGGAGCTTCGTTACCGTGATGACCGGCTGGTGTGGGAAGTTGTGGCAGTTTGTGTCTGTGCGCGCCCTGGAAGGTTTCGGGGAGACATTTTATTTTCCGGCGTCGATGTCGCTGGTGAGCGACTATCACTCACCCCGGACCAGGTCGCGCGCGATGTCGTTGCATCAATCCAGCGTTTATGCCGGGACAATTCTAGGCAGTTGGCTGGGAGCGTGGTTCGCGGCGCATTCAGGATGGCGGAGCGGGTTTTACTTTTTCGGGGCAGCCGGGATGGCGCTGGCCCTCATGTTGTATTTTCTGTTGCGCGAGCCGCGACGCGAACAATCCGAACTGATTGCGCCTGCAAAGGAATCATCGCCCGGTGTCGGCGTGG
>QHPA01000019.1 GCA_003218935.1 Verrucomicrobiota bacterium | reverse complement strand
TCAGCCGGGAAAACCGCGTGCGTTTCGCGCATCACGTGGCCGCCATGATTGCGATCAATCATCTGCCAAAGAAGCCGGTGATCGATTACAAGGTGAACCGCGAAGAACTGTTGCATCAAGTTATCTGGTTTGCGCTGCGTGGTCTCGGGCTGACGGACAGTTCGATTGCCCGGCATTACAACCCCGAAGCCTTGTCGGTCTTTTTTGGTGTGGGCAACAAATGAATTTTTTTTAAAAAATCGTGAGTAAGTATTCACTTATTACAGTCGAACATGGCGTATGAAGAATCTGAAATCAGTCAAAGTCGCCGCCGAGTTCGGATCCGAAACCCGGTTCAAGTCAAACCAGGTCCCAACTGGCGGCCATCGCTCCAGCCGCACTGCGGTTCTGGAGGAGTTGACACAACGGTTGTTTCACGAAAAGGCGAGAACCACGTCCGACGAAGTCGCCTTGTCGTATTTGCGGCGCGCGGCGGAAGAAGCGGCTGCACTGGCCTGGGCGACGCCTTATCCCCTGCTCGTTCTGCCAGAGTTGTTCGCGGAGAAAGCGGCCGAGGCATTCCTTCAGTCGGAACGGCAGCGTGAAATCCGGGAGCGCAGCCAGGGCATTGTCGCTCTGGCGGTTTGACAATGCCGCGATGCTGAAGCGCCTAAACCGAATGATGAAAAGCACATCGCCAAATAGAAAGCGGTTGTTCGCGCTGGTGAATCAATTCTCGCTCGTGGCGCTGCCTGTCAGAGTGCAGGACTTCCCGCTGCGCGCGGTGGCGAAACGAAAACCCGGTCTCGTCTGTCAAATCAATCAGGGCCCGACCGGTGGCGGCGGTGCTTTGGATAACGAATCGTGAAGTGGAAAGGAAAAAATAATATGCGTGCCAAAATCAGAGGCAGTTCGCTTCCAGTCCGGCGGGGGCGAAGGGGATTGATCAAGACGGCGCGGGTGAAAACCGTTCTGCTGCCGAAGTTGTCGCCGGGCCGCATTGGTGTTCCTGTTGAGTCGTCGCCAGCTGACGCTGGGAGCGTGTCCTACGACGGCGACACCGCGTTTCATCTTTACCTGCGGGAGATCGGCCGAACGCCACTGCTGACCCCGCAAGAGGAAATCGAACTCGCCCGGCGCATCAAGCGCGGGGACAAGAAAGCGCGCGAGCACATGATCAAGGCCAACCTTCGTCTCGTCGTGAAGATCGCGCGTGACTACGAAGGTTACGGTCTGCCGCTGCTCGACCTCATCAACGAAGGGAATATCGGGCTGATGAAAGGCGTCGAGCGCTTCGATCCGAAGAAAGGCGCGAAACTTTCGACCTACGCCGCCTGGTGGATCAAACAGGCCATCAAACGCGCGCTGGCCAATCAATCGAAGACCATTCGTTTGCCGGTGCACGTGGTGGACAAACTCTTCCATCTCCGTCGCGCAGCGGCAAAACTGGAAGAGGTCCTGGGCCGCGAGGCGACCGACGATGAACTGGCCGAGGAACTCGACTATCCGGTTGCTCGCGTGAAAATGTTGCGCCGCGCCGCCATTCGTCCCACTTCGCTCGAGGCGCCGATTGGCGACGATGAAACGAATCGCGTCGCTGACGTCGTCAAAGACGAAAGCGCGGAAACGCCCTATGAGCAGCTCGAAGAGAAGACGAACAGCGCGCTGGTCCACGAAATGGTCGGGACGCTCGACTCGCGTGAGCAGGCGATTCTCCGCCAGCGATTCGGGCTGGACGGAGACGAGCGGAAAACGCTGGAACAAATCGGCGAGCAATTCGGCGTGACGCGCGAGCGCATCCGTCAGATCGAGGAAATCGCGCTCAAGAAGCTCCGCAAACGGATTCAGGACCTCGACACCGTTCAATTCGCTGCCTGATTGAAAACGGGCGCGGGAAAACGCCATTCCGTTCTCAGTTGAAGCGATGAATCGGCCCCCTCGCGCTCAACTGATCGCGGCCTTTGCCGTGCTTTACGTCATTTGGGGTTCGACCTATCTCGGCATCCGCTTCGCGATTGAGTCGGTCCCGCCGTTTCTGATGGGCGGCACGCGCTTTCTGCTGGCGGGCGCAATCCTGTTTGTCGTGGCGCGTTGGCGGGGTGCCGCGTGGCCGACGTCAGCGGATTGGCGAACCGCGTTCATTGTGGGCGCTTGTTTGCTCCTCTGCGGCAACGGCGGGTTGGCATTCGCCGAGCAATATATTCCTTCGAGCCTGGCGGCTTTGCTGGTGGCGACGGTGCCCCTTTTTATGGCTTTGCTGGGATGGTTTGCCGGCATCACCGGACGGCCAACGCCGAAAGTGTGGTTTGGGTTTACGCTCGGTTTTGCCGGAACTTTTTTGCTCGTTCAGCGGCGAGCGGGGGACGTTCACGCGTTTTCTTCCACTCCAGGACTGGGAATCGGCGTGGTGCTGTTTTCCGCATTTGTCTGGTCCATCGGTTCGTTGTATGCGCGCAAAACCAGGTCGGCAACCTCGCCGTTCATGGCCGCGGCGCTGCAGATGGTTTGTGGCGGCGCGCTGCTGACGCTGCTGGCGCTGGGGACCGGCGAAGCGAGCCGGTTCAACCCTGCCGCCGTCACGACGCGCTCACTGCTCGCCTACGCCTACCTCGTTTTGATCGGCTCGCTGCTGGCGTTTACGGCTTACATCTGGTTGCTGCAGATCTGCGACCCCGCCAAAGTGGCAACTTATGCCTACGTGAACCCGGTGGTGGCGATTTTTCTGGGCTGGTCGCTCGGCGGCGAACGGGTTACGTCGCAAATGCTCCTGGGAGCAGGGCTGATTGTTCCGGCGGTGGTGCTGGTCATCAGCAGCCGCACCGGCGAGAATCGTCGGGCCGCTGCTGGACTTCCCGCCGAATGCGCCACCTCGCAACCCACTTGAGACGACGCGATTGGATTGGAGCGCGGGGTGTTGTTCAGCCAGTGTGGAGCGCAGCGTTCGCCGCCTTTTGAGATTTTCTTGAAGCATTTTTTCCCGCAAGCCGCTTGACCGTCAAAACTCAACTGTTACTTTTTCGACTTTCACGTCGCTTTTGCGACTCGACTTGAACGCTGAACTTGAACTGACTTATGTCGAAATCGAAACTCGGAACCTGTAAAACGCCCAACAAAGCCGCTCTCGCCTGGGTGGACGAGATGACCAAACTCTGCCAGCCGGACCGCATCTTCTGGTGCGACGGTTCGGAGCAGGAAAACCAGATGCTCTGCGACCTCATGGTCCAAAGCGGCACGCTCACGAAGTTGAACGAAAAGCTGCGCCCCGGCAGCTACCTGGCTCGCTCGCATCCCAGTGATGTCGCGCGTGTCGAGGACCGCACCTTCATTTGCGCGAGGAGCAAAGACGAAGTCGGTCCCACCAACAACTGGGCCGACCCGGCCGAAATGAAGAAAACGTTGCTCGGCTTGTTCAACGGTTCGATGAAGGGTCGCACTATGTATGTGATTCCTTTTGCGATGGGCCCGCTCGATTCGCCCATTTGCAAGATCGGCATCGAGATTTCCGATTCGCCCTACGTCGTCGTCAACATGCGGATCATGACGCGCATGGGGCAGGCTGTGCTCGACAAGCTCGGCGCCGACGGCAGGTTCATTCCGTGCCTCCACTCCATTGGCGCGCCGCTGAAGCCCGGACAGAAAGACATCGCCTGGCCGTGCGAGCCGGACCCGCAGAAGAAATACATCGTGCATTTTCCGGACGAGTCGGTCGTGGCGAAGAAAGAAGGCTGGATGGCGGAGCACATGCTCATCCTTTGCTTCACTTCGCCCCGGGGCAAAAAACATTACCTCGCCGCGGCGTTCCCGAGCGCCTGTGGCAAAACCAACCTCGCCATGATGTTGCCCACTTTGCCCGGCTGGAAGGCGACCTGCCTCGGCGACGATATCGCATGGATTCGAGTGAGCAAAGACGGACGTCTCTACGCCATCAATCCGGAGACCGGGTTCTTCGGGGTTGCGCCCGGCACTTCCAGGAAGTCGAATCCGAATGCCGTGGACACCTTCGCGAAGAACAGCATCTTCACGAACGTGGCCCTTACCGCGGACGGCGACGTCTGGTGGGAAGATTCCGGCATGCCCGCCCCGGCCAAAGCGATTGACTGGGAAGGAAGGGAATGGACGCCCGACACCGGACGCAAAGCAGCGCATCCGAACTCGCGCTTCACCGCGCCCGCGTCGCAGTGCCCGGTCATTGATCCTGATTGGCAGAATCCCGAAGGTGTGCCGCTTTCGGCAATTCTCTTTGGCGGGCGTCGTCCGAGCACGATTCCGCTCGTGAACGAGGCGTTCAATTGGGAGCATGGTGTTTTCCTCGGCTCGGCCTGCGGATCCGAAACCACCGCAGCGGCGCTGGGCCAGGCCGGCGTGCTGCGACGCGATCCGTTCGCCATGCTGCCGTTCTGCGGCTACAACATGGCCGATTACTTCGCGCACTGGCTCTCCTTTGCGCAGCGCGCCGACCGCAGCAAGCTGCCGAAGGTCTATTTCGTGAACTGGTTTCGCAAGGACGGCAACGGCAAATGGCTCTGGCCCGGTTACGGCGAGAACAGCAGGGTGTTGAAGTGGATTTGCGAACGAGTGGAAGGCGCGGCGAAAGCACAGGAGACACCCATCGGCAACCTGCCCACGCCGGATGGCCTCGACCTCTCCGGGCTCAATCTCCCCGGCGAGGACCTGAAGCAACTTCTCTCGGTGGACATTGCCGGGTGGAAGAAGGAAGCCGATGACATCGCCGCTTACCAAGCTAAGTTCGGAGAGAAGCTACCCGGCGCGCTCAAGCAACAACTCGACGAGTTGCGCGAACGGCTCGGTTGACGGGGTTTACTGTTGGTAAACAGACGTGACCCGTCTCCTCGTAGCGGGTCTCGGCAGAGCGCCGCAATTCGTGGGAACAACTGTGAGCGGCGCTCTGCCGAGACGCCGCTACGCCATGGTTCATGGTTGCAATGCATGCGCAAAACGAAAGGGGGCTTTCCGTGATCGGCCGCGGGGCGCGGCTCCTGCCGAGCCTTGACCAAGCCCGGTTTGAGCGCGAAACGAGAACGAGACTGAGGCTGGTGAATCAGACCGTCAGCGGAATCGCCTCGTCAATCAACATGACCGGGATGTTGGCGCGAATCGGATAAAGAAATTTTTTATCCTCGCGCACCAGCCCGTCGTCAATTTTTTCCTTCACCGGTTGTCCGGCGCGGTTTTGCAATTGTCCGGCGGCGATTTGTTGGTTGAGCTTTTCAATCAAGATCGGCTCCGCAAGCGCAATCGGCTGACGCGTTTCCGGACAGCACATGATTTTTAAGAGTTCTGGATCGACTGAAACCTTTGCTTCGACTTGGAGCGCTGATGGCGTCGGAGCCGGCTGGACTTTGTGCAGAACCAGATAGTCGTGCGTTAACTGGGCTAACGTCTGAACTCCTGTGCGCGCAGCATTTGGGATGTGGCCTACAATTGATCTGTTTCTTATCCACACAACCGCGCCCCCACCCCCTGCTTCGTGTGCGCCGTCCGTGACCCACTCATGGCTATATGAGTGCTCCTCTGGGACGAGTTGGTGTACAGTTACACCGATTCTCGTCGGACTGAGCTCAGGGTCGTTTTCCCACTGATTAACTACTTCGCGTGACTGGACCGCTTGGCCTGACCATGCAAAAAAAATGAAGACAATAGCCCTATCCGCCTGAAGCAGAGTTTCAAATTCATTCTTAGACGTAATGGTTTTCATTTGGAGCATTCGATGTTCGCAGCTTTGATCGCCGCTTCGTAAACCTTCCTCAACGCCACGCCGGTTTGCTCTGCCAGCTTCTTGCACGACTCAAACTCCGGCGCGACCTGCACCACTTTGCCATTCAACTTGCCGACTTTTACGGTGACCTCGCCGAATTGCGTTTTCACCTTCACCAGTTCGCGTTTCAGCTTGCGCCGCTCGGTCGAGTAACGCCGCACGCCGAACGCGCTCGTTTCGTGCAGGATGAGTTCGGAAAACCTGTCGGCATCCGCGGCGGCGCAAAGCACCGTGAGCAACACGCCCGGCCGGTTCTTCTTCATCTGAATCGGCGTGTGGAACACATCGAGCGCGCCTTCGACGGCGACGGTGTCTGTTTCCCAATCGTTCGCGCCCGCCGAACGCTGAACTCGGAGCGCGGAACCCGGAATTTCTCCCAGAACGGCGCGGAGCACGTTTGGCCGCGTCTGATTGTCGCGCGTGCCGAGCCCATAACCGATTTTTGCGGCGACCAGACCCTGCATCGGCCCGAAGCTCTCGACGAACTCGGCCAGCAAGGCCGCGCCGGTGGGCGTGACGAGTTCGTGCGGCTCGTCGCATTGCGTGATGCCGACGCCGCGCGCGCCGAGAATGGCGAGCGTGGCCGGAGCGGGCAGTGGAAAGCGGCCATGCGCGCAATCGATGAAACCCGCGCCCTCGACGACCGGCGCCGCGAGCACGCGCGGCTTGCCGAGCAGTTCGAGCGCAACGCATGCGCCCACGATGTCCATGATGGAATCCACCGCACCGACCTCGTGAAAGTGGACTTGCTCCGGCGGAAGGCCGTGAATTTTTCCTTCGGCCACTGCGATGCGGTGGAAGACCGCGATGGACTTGCTCGTGCTCATGCTCGCGTGCGTCGCCGCGGTCGTGGGTTTGTCCGTGTTCGAGGTGCTGATGGTGCTCGACGAACTGCGTCTCGCGCTTTTCGATCCGGCTTCCAAGTTTCAGCCTCAACACGGCTGCGAACTCGTGCGGTTCAGGCAGTTCTTCGGTCGCTTCGAGGTAATCGCCCTGCCGCTTGAACTGGAAGAGCTGGCGTCTCCTGCCTGGGCGAACCGTTTCGAGGCCGACGCTCCTGGCAGCGACCGGCGCGAGCGGTTTGCCGGTTGAATCGAAAAAGTAGAGCCGGAAGCGCGGCGGCACATTGGTCTCGAACACGCTGAGTTCCACGTTGCCGAACGACGTTTTGACCAGCGGACCCCCATGCGGACCGCGCGGACCCTGGTCGCGACCGGCTGTGTGCGAATGCGGATGCGCGTGCCTGGTGCCGTTGGCGTGAGTGTGTTCGTGGGCGTGCGCGAGCTGCACGTCAAATTTCACCCCAGCGATATTCGCCTTTTGTCCACGGGCGACGTGGATGCGCCCGCCGTCGAGCTTGAGTTTTTCGAGTTGGTGTTCGATTGCCCGCGCATCGACGCCGAGGTCAATCATCGCGCCGATGAACATGTCCCCGCTGATGCCGCTGAAGATATCGAGGTAAAGCGTTTTCATTTGTAGCGGCGGTCTAACAGGCGAGCATGGTCAGGCATCAGAATGTAGCGTCCGACGAAAATGTTTCGTCTCGCAGCCTCCTGGCAAAACTGAACGAAGGCGGCATGGACTTGCGGGCGCGCGAGAAATGCCCTTCGCGCCTCCGTGCGACAGGTAACGAAGTAGATTGGGTTTGCGACATGAACTTGCTCCAGGCGACGCAGCCGTTCCATACGAGTTTGCGGCGGTCACAGACCGCCGCTAGACAGAGCGTTAATCTGGCTGGCGGCGTAGCCCGCGCCGAAGCCGTTGTCAATATTCACCACGGTCACGCCGCTGCCGCAACTGTTCAACATGCCAAGCAGCGCCGCAAGTCCGCCGAAGCTCGCGCCGTAGCCGACGCTGGTCGGCACGGCGATGACCGGTTTGGAAACCAATCCGGCGACCACGCTCGGCAGCGCTCCTTCCATACCCGCGACCACGACGAGGACGTTCGCGCTTTGGATCAATTCCAGCCGGCTCAGCAGCCGGTGCAGCCCCGCCACGCCGACATCGTAAATCCGCTCGACACGGTTGCCCATGATGTCCGCCGTCACCGCGGCTTCCTCGGCCACCGGCAAATCGCTGGTGCCAGCGCACAGAACGGCGATGGTGCCAGGCCGCCTGGGCAAAGGCGACTTTTCAATCGTCACGCAACGCGACGCCTGGTGATGAACTGCGCTTTTGAACCTCCGGCGCAGCGCACGCGCATGTTCGCCATTGATGCGAGTGACCAGGATGCGCTGTTCGCGCTCAAAAATTTTCGCGGCGATCTGGACGACCTGGAGCGGTGTTTTGCCCGCGCCAAAGACAACCTCCGGGAAACCCTTTCGCAGCGCGCGGTGGGTGTCCACCCGGGCGAAGCCGAGGTCAACCAGCGGCGCGGTCTGAAAAGCGCGCAACACTTTCTCGCGGCTGACCTTCCCGGCGCGAAATGTTTCCAACAAGTCGATAGCTTCCTTCGCGGTCACGGGCCGAGGATGCCGAAGTCCGGCCGGTTTGGCATCTCAATTCTCAGTGGCATCCTGGTGAGGTTGATGGTGATGCCGAAAGAGACGATGCCGGTTCTGCAATAGATACCAGACAATGACCACGTTGATCACGAGGATGCCAAAGACCACCCAGGGAAACCGCTCGCGGTTCGCCCGATGCACCAGTTCGTACACCTCGATCGGGATGAAAAAGGCTGATTCGCCGATCGACAGCCAGCAGGCCCAGCTCACGCGGAACAGCAATCCCGTTCCTTCCACGAGCGAAAACAGACTGTAAACCAGCGTGCCGGCGGCCGCCCAGAGGACGTTTGCCTCGGTGAGTTGGCCGATTTGAAGGGCGAGGTCAGCGAAGAATTTTCTCTCTGGATTCACGCGCAACAAGTGCAGCAAGTGCCGATATTCGGCGGGCAGATCATTGTCCGACAGCGTGTAGGCCATCACGGCAAGGCCCACAAACAGCAGTCCTTTCAGCAGCTTGATAGCGATGATGGCATAAAGCGTAGGCGCCCGCTTCTTCAGGGCGCCTGCCGCGGGCGTTAGGGAACTGGTCTTCCGCGCCGCTGGCACCAGGTCGTCAGGCAGCTTTTCTGGATTGAGACTCATCGCTGGCGAGGTCAGAGACTTTATTTCGTGAAGCCTCGACCTTGATGTAGTGCAACACGACCGGCGCGAGGATCATGCCGGGAATGCCCATCAGCTTTTCGCCGAGCACGAGTCCAAGCAGCGTCAGCCACATCGGGTTCTTGATCCGGTCGCCGATGATTTTGCTGTTCAATAAATATTCCAGTTTATGGACGACGATGAGGAAGATGAGCGCGAAGAACGCCACCTTTGGGGAGATGGTGAATCCGACGCCGACGATCAGTGTGTTGCTCAGGATATTCCCGATGATCGGCAGCAGGCCGCAAAGAAACGTGATCCCCACGAGGACCATGACGAAGCCGTAGCCGGCCCAAACCAAAAAAGCCGTGGTCAACAACGTATTGATCGCGGAGATGGTAATCTGCGCGCCGATGACCGTCGCGAAGCTGCGGTAAAACGTTCTGCAGCGGAGGGCAAGCTCCTGGCTGACGAGCGCGTACAGGCTGTCTTTGACGGCGTGGGGATCGCCCTCCATTTGCCATCGGGCATCCAGAAAAAGCCCGACGGCGACCACCAGACCGATGATCAACATGGCCACTTGAAGCACGGCCGCGCGTGCGTAACGGCCCACGTTGGCGAATTTTTCTTTGACCGAGTTCAACGCAAGGGTCTTGAGGTCCGCGTAATCGGTGAAGGGCAGATCCAGTCCCTGTTTCTCGGCGTATTCCACCACCGCGGGAATGGTTGCGTCCGCGATGCTGGGCAGCTCGACGTACGCCTTGCGGGAGAAATAAAAAAGCCCGTAGCCGACCGCGGTTACCGCGATGATGTAAATCGCAACGCCGAGCGCTTTGCTGCGGTTGAAACTGAGCTCATGACGGACTATAGCAAGTCAGTGGCTTTTTGCCACTGGCGTTTTGAGCCGCCTCGGCTTTTGCGCATGCATTGGGACCATAACTGGATCGTCCTCGAGCTCGTCCTCGTCCTCGGAATCGAGTCGGCCAGCCGAGGACGAGTTCGAGAACGAGGACGAAGGGGCGGATCATGGTAGAGGGGAATTCACCGGACCTTTTCCAGCAATAATGGAACGAGGTCGCCGATCTTCACTCGCTCCTGCTTCATCGAGTCGCGGTCGCGCAAGGTCACGGTGTCTTTCAGTTCCGGCCCTTTCTCGCCGAGCGTCTCGAAATCAATCGTGAGGCCGAACGGTGTGCCGGCCTCGTCCTGACGGCGATAGCGGCGGCCAAGCGCGCCAGCCTCGTCATAGAAAACCGTCAGGTGCGGACGCAGAAGGTCGCGCACTTCTTTTGCCTTGTTCACGAGGTCGGGTTTGTTCTTGAGCAACGGGAACACGGCAACCTTGATTGGCGCAATGCGCGGATGGAACCGCATCACGACACGCGTTTCCGGATGGCCCTTTTCGTCGGGCGCCTGGTCTTCGCAGTAAGCGTGGCAGATCAAAGCGAGGATGAGACGGTCCACCCCGGCGCTCGGTTCAATCACGTGCGGAATATAGTTGCCCCGGGCGAGGCAGTCGGCGTCTTCGCGCGCCTGTTTCGAGGATTCCTCGGCGGCGACGCCCATCTGCGCGAGATATTTCAGTCGCGCATCGTGGTAGCGCTGCCCAAGCTCCTTCGTTTTCGCTTCCTCGAGCCTCGCCCAGGCCGCCTTCAACTCGTCGTCGAACACGCCCATTGGCTTGCCGGAAAAACGTTGGTGTTGCGAAAGGTCGAAATCGCCGCGCGCGGCGATGCCTTCGAGTTCCTGCGTGCCGAAAGGAAACTTGTAGAGAATATCGACCGTGGCCCTGGCGTAGTGGGCGAGTTCGTCCTTCTTCTGCCAGTATTCCTCCAGTGAAGCGCGCGGCAGGCCGATGCTCTCATACCAACGGATGCGTTGCTCGATCCAGTATTTGTGCCACGCTTCCCAGCCCCAGTCGGGCTGTGGTTGAGGGTTGAGAGTTGAAGGTTGAGAGCCAGAGGTTGGATGTTCGGCGTTCGATGTTCGAGGTTCGATGTTTTCTTTCCAAATATCCGCCGCGTTCGCCACTTTCCCGCAGATCGTCTCGACGACCTCATCCGGGCGGATGAAGAACTCCAGTTCCATCTGTTCGAACTCGCGGGAGCGGAAGGTGAAGTTGCGCGGGTTGATTTCGTTGCGAAATGCTTTGCCGATCTGCGCGATGCCGAAAGGAATCTTCTGCCGCGAAACTTCGAGGACCGTTTTGAACTGGGCGAAGATGGCCTGCGCGGTTTCCGGGCGGAGATAAGCGACGCTCTCGGGATCCTCCACCGGACCGACGTAGGTCTTGAACATCAGATTGAACTGCTTGGGTGGTGTCAGAAGGCTGCCGCATTCGTTGCAGTAGTGCGTGCTGTTTTTTACTTCCTCGGAACGCTCGTCACGCGGCACGGGGTTCGCGACGCTGCGCTGTCGATAATACTGTTTTGCGATTTTTCGCGCGCTATCGGCCGCTTTTCCTGAGGGGAGCAGAACTGCAAACGGGATGTCGCATTGATACTTGCTGATCGTCTGCTGTTCCAGGTCCTTTCCAATCGCGCGGATTTCCGGCTCCGACGAAGACAGAAGTTGTTTTGCAAAGTTGTGTCTCGTTACGTCGTCGGTCAGTTGTGAAAGAAAATCTGCCGAAGGCTCCGTCCCGCCGGTTATTCCAGCAATGGCTGCCTGGCTCCACAGCTTTTCATCAAACGCTCCGACGTAAGAATACGCAGTCCCGCTCCGTGCCTCGATTTGGTCCGCTCGAAATCGTTTCCTGCAACCGAGGCAATCCACCATCGGATCGCTGAAGGTGCTGGTGTGGCCGCTGGCCTCCCAGATTTTCGGGTGCATGACGATGGAGGCTTCGAGGCCGACCACGTCTTCGCGCTGTTGCGTCATGCTGCGCCACCAAAGTTCTTTCACGTTGCGCTTCAGTTCCGCGCCAAGCGGGCCGTAATCCCAGAACCCGTTGATGCCTCCGTAAATTTCCGACGATTGGAAAATGAAACCGCGTCGTTTGCACAGCGACACGATTTTTTCCATCAAGGGAGTTTCTTTCGGCTCAGCCATGAGGCGGGCAGTTTTCTTGAAGCACCGACTGATGTCAAGGGAGGCGCGGAATGGCAGTGGAGTGGGAGTTCGGTGGGACCAGGCTTTCCATGAACGGTGGGGCGAGACTCCGTCGAGCCCTAACTTCTATCCATTGGAGATCAGGGCTCGACGGAGTCTCGCCCCACCGTTCATGATGCGTGGGCGGTTCCCAAAGGAGAAATGCCAGCGCTCGACGTTGCGGTACCCGCCAAATTCGTGGTATTATATCAGAAAAATCTTTGCTTTTTTCGTCCTTGGGCGATACTCCGCGCTTCCGTTAATCCGGAAGCGGAACCCGAAACAAACAGCCGTTCACAAACCACTCGAAGGAGCCACATGAGCTGGTATTACGCCGAAGCCGGACAACAACGCGGGCCGGTCACGGACGCCGAACTTGAGGACCTGGTGCGCGCCGGAACGATTTTAAGCGACGCACTGATCTGGCGCGAGTAGTTTGTTCGAGTTGCGGCAAGCTGTTCGGGCGCGACGACGTGATTCGCTACGGCGACCTCTGGGTTTGCGCGGCATGCAAGCCGACGTTCGTGCAACGGATCAAGGAAGGGGCCGTGTTGCCGGGCGTCATCGAGTATGCCGGGTTTTGGATCCGGTTCGTGGCGAAATTTGTGGACGGACTGATTCTGCGATTTGTCGGAACGTTTATCGGCTTGGCGGGAGGAGCGGCTTTGGCCGGGTTGAGCAAGTCAAATCCAATGGCGGCGTTGGTGTTGCTCTATGGCATGGGGTTCATCGTTGATATGCTCTACCGGACGATTTTCGTCGGGGCCTATGGTGCAACGCCAGGGAAAATGGCGGTCAAGGCCCGGGTGGTCAACGCGGACGGGAGCAAGGTGAGTTACGCCAAGGCGTTTGCCCGCAGTCTGGCGGAGTATTTGAGCATAGTGACGCTGTTTATCGGATATATCCTTGCGGCGTTTGACAGCGAGAAACGGGCGCTGCACGACCGCGTCTGCGGCACCCGTGTGGTAAAGAAAATGTCGTGATCGGTTGAACAGCAGATGCGCACGACCGTTCCCTGCACCAAATGCGGCTCGCAGTTGCCGGGCGAATTGTTTAACACCGGCAACCTGATCGCCTGTCCCCAGTGCGACGCGCGACTGCAGTTGGAGGTATTCCCGGCTTTCTTCAAGCCGCCGGAGGTCGGCCAGACCGGCGACCGGGTCGTGGTGGAAGTGGAATCGAGTTGCTTTTATCATCCGCAAAAAAAGGCCGTGGTTCCCTGCGAGGCATGCGGACGTTTTCTATGCGCGCTGTGCGACGTGGAATTGGATGGAAAACATCTCTGTCCGGCTTGCCTGGAGTCCGGCAAAAAGAAAAAAACGATCCATAGCCTGGAAGACATGAGGATGCTGTACAACCGGCAGGCGCTCGTGCTGGCGGTGCTCCCGTTGTTCATCACGGGATTGGCCGCCATTTATGTCGCCGCCCGGTATTGGAAAGCGCCCCCAAGCCTGGTGAGGCCGATGCGCTGGGCGATGCCGGTCGCGTTGGTCCTGGGGACCCTGCAAACGCTGGTGTTCGTGATCGTGATCATTGCCGCGGTCAGGAGTTAACCGTTTTTATGGCCAACGCCGCACCGCCTTATCGTCGCCTGTCCGGGACAGGCTACCATTACCTTGTGCCGCCCTGGGCGTTGGTCCTGCTGTTCTTTGTGATGGGCATTTTCGTGCTGTTGTTCCGCGGTCGCCGCACGCAGCTCTGGCTTGGCCCGGAACACCTGTTGTTGGTGGAAACCGATGGCTACCGGGAGTACTACAAGCGATTTAATTACCGAGACATTCAGGCCTTCATCATCCGCAAGACGCCCCAGGGCAAGGTCGTCAATGGGCTGCTGGCGACGATCGCTGCGCTCCTGATCTTTTTCGCGATCGTCGTGGCAGATCCGGTCGGGGGTGGAGTGTT
>QHPA01000018.1 GCA_003218935.1 Verrucomicrobiota bacterium | reverse complement strand
TCCGAAGGGATCGAAAATCGCCGCCACATCCCGGTCGATGTTCTTCTTGTGGTGCCAGACATTGGTCATCGGCACCGAAATATATTCCGCAAACGCGCCGGGACGATTGACGCCTATCCCCTGTGTGTCCTTGCACAGATGCCGTCGCCCGGCCAGACAGTTGCGGCAACGTCCGCAGACCACATGGCCCTCGGCGCTGACGATTTCGTCGGGGAAAAAATCGGTCACGTTCGAACCGACCTCAACCACCGAGCCGACGAATTCGTGGCCGACGACCATTGGCACGGGAATGGTCTGCTGTGCCCAGGCGTCCCATTTGTAAATATGCAGGTCGGTGCCGCAGATGCCCGTGCGATCCACCCGGATCAGCACGTCGTTGATGCCGATCTTCGGCACCGGGACCTCCTCCAACCACAAGCCAGGCCCGGCCTCCTTCTTCAGCAGCGCTTTCATCTTCGTGTTCATAGCTCGCGGATGCTTGCGGAGCAGCAGCGCGCCCGCAAGCGACCGTTGTCATTGGGATTGCCAAAGCGGCGGTGCCACTTCATCATTTCCAATATGCAAGAATTAACGTGCGCTATAGTAGATGGGCCTTTCCGCTATGCAAGAACTTTTTCCTGTATATCGCACAATGGCCAGGCCTGTTAAAACGACCGCCCGCCGAAGAGCCCCGCCACCGCCCGCCGCCCCGGCGGACGCCATTCATCGTCACCTGGGCCGCCGGGTCAAACACCTTCGCACCGGGCGGGGATGGTCGCTCGAGGCGCTGGCCAACACCAGCGGCGTCAGCCGGTCCATGCTGAGCCAGATCGAACGCGAGCAGGCCAATCCGACCCTGGCGGTGACACTGCGGATTGCGCGCGCCTTCGGCATGGCGCTGGGCGATCTGCTGGAGACTCCCGGCGCCAGTTCCTCGGTCACGGTCATTCGGGCCGACGACCGGGCCTATCATTATCGTTCCGACAAAAACTGTCGCATTCGCACGCTCTCGCCGCTGCACCTGGAAAAGGACGTGGAGTGCTACGAAGTGCAATTGCAACCCGGAGGCGCGTTGCGCAGCGCGCCGCACTTCGAGGGCACGCGCGAATTCCTGACGGTACAAAAGGGCCTGATCCGTGTTGAATCCGCCAACGACGCGGAACCGCTCAGTCCCGGCGATTCAGCCAGCTACCGGGCCGATGTTCCCCACGCCATCGTCAACATCGGTCGCACTGAAGCCGTGATATTTCTCGTGGACATTTACCGCTAGGAAAACTTCTGCATACCTGACTGCGGCGCGATCCCTAACGGGTGACCGATTCAGCATTTTGCTTCCGGTTGCTGCGCGTCTCCCGGTATGTTCCGACGCATGTCGCGCGACACACAGCGGCTTAAGGCCGTCCAAATGCTGGTTCTGGCTAATGTTTTCTGGGGGCTTAGTTTTCCAACGACCAAGGCGCTGGCGCTGGCGCAACAATCGTTGTTTCCCGCCGCCAACAGTTGGTTCATCGCCTCGCTTTGTGTTGTCTATCGCTTTGCGGCGGCAACACTCATCATGTTGCTCCTCTCGGCCCGCACGCTCAAACGAACGACCCGCCTCGAATTCGAACAGGGACTGGGGCTTGGTCTTTTCGCCGGCGTCGGCATTCTCCTTCAGGTGGACGGCATGGCCTACACGGCCGCGTCCACGTCCGCCTTTCTCACGCAATGCTATTGCCTGCTGATTCCGCTCTGGGTCGCGTGGCGCGAGCGGCGGCCACCATCAGCCAGAGTGTTTGTGAGTTGTGGGATGGTTGTAGCCGGCGTTGCTCTTCTGGCAAAGGTTGATTGGCGGAATTTCCGTCTGGGTCGCGGGGAGCTGGAAACCATTGCTGCTTCCGTGGTGTTCACCGGGCAGATCCTCTGGCTGGAACGCCCCAAATACGCCGTCAACAACGTGAATCATTTCTCGCTCGTGATGTTCGGGGGGATGGCCACTGTTTGTCTGCCAGTGGCGATGGCCACAACGCGGGAAGCGGACGATTGGCTGCGGGCGTACAGTACTGCTCCGACGCTGGGATTTCTCGGCATCCTGGTTTTCTTCTGCACCTTCGGCGGCTACCTGCTGATGAATCGTTGGCAACGCCATGTCACCGCAACCCAGGCCGGATTGATTTATTGCATCGAACCCGTGTTCGCCAGTCTATTTGCCCTGTTTCTGCCCGCGTGGTTTTCCGCGTGGACAACCGTCCCGTATGCGAACGAGACGTTGACCGCGAACCTGTTGGTTGGCGGCGGGCTGATCACGACGGCCAACGTGTTGATTCAACTCCCCTTCTCGCGGGTCGGCCGGGCCACCGCTGAGGTCCCAGTCCAGACTTCCAACCAGCGCAATGGCGGAATCGTCGGCCAAATGGACGACACCGCTTCGAGCTAATCTAAGGGGCACGCGCGCGGTAGAAGCGCGCTCCGCCGGCGCCAGGTCCAATGCCAAAGAAGTTTGTCCCGGGACGATAGGTCAGTTGCGGCGCGGCGCCGGACAATATTCCACGCGCCACTGCCGGTCAATGCGACGAAGTCTTCTGCCGTTGTCCCGACCGATTTTCTCGCCAACCGAGTTCAGTTCTGACCAATGCAGAATCGGAACAAACCGGTCAAAGCCGCTTGATCTGGATATTGCGGAAACAGACCGGGTCGTTGTGTCCGGCGAAGCCGAAATGACCGCTGGTTCGGTCCTTGCCCGGATGCGGATGATTGGCCATGAATTCCGTCACTTTTGAAAGGTCGGCATCCAGAATCACACTGCCGTTGAGTTCGACTCGGATGGTTGAGCCTTTCACGGTCACCTCCTCGAAGTTCCACTCGCCAATCGCGTGCTGGTAACCGCGCGCAGCCGCCACCATGCCGTAGGCGGAGCCGTGCGCCTGTCGTGGATCGATTTTCTGACCGGTAGCCTGTTCGTAGTTGTCATCCAGAACCTGGCACTCGCACATGCCAACATACGCCGTATCGCCTTCGCCAGGATAACGAATCGCCAGGCCATTGTTGCCGCCCGGCGGCAGCTTGAACTCCACTCGCGCCACAAAGTCGGCGAATTCATCCTTGGTGTAAATCGTGCCGCCCTTCCCTTTCTGGCAGCAGATCGCGCCGTCTTTGACCTCGTATTCGTTCACCGGCCCGTCCCAGTCGTCAAAATTCCTTCCATTGAATACTGAATGGAAACCATCCTTGCCGTATGATTCGAGAATCTTGTCTGCTTCGCCCGCGCCAATCTCGCGGATGAAAATGTTTCGCCAGCGAATCTCGCCGCCATGCGTTTGCAATTCGATCGGTCCTTTCGCCGGAACCGGAGTCTTCCGATCATAATAGTTCTCCAGGTTCGCGTGATCGACCACCAACTTGTCGTTAAGCCACACCGTCACACGGGATCCAACCATCAGTATGCGAAACTTGTTCCATTCGCCGAAAGGTCTGTCCGCGAGCACGAGCGGATCCTTGCCCGGCGCGCCTGCGCTGTTGTTCCACAGCCCGCCCGAACCTTTGTCCGCGCCGTTTCTGAACTCCTTCGGGTTGGTGTGATCCCAAATCTGCACCTGCGGCACGCCGCGCAAATAAATGCCCGAGTCGGCCTTAGGCACGGTCTTGTATTCCACGAGCAACTCGAAATCGCCGTAGTCCTTTTCCGTTGTGGCATATCTGCCATTGCCGTCATTGATCAGCTCGCCGTTCTCAACCCGCCAATGTTTGCGCATATCGGCCGTCCACTCGGCGTTGGTGGCCGCGCGCTCGGCTTCGGGCATTGCGAGCCACTTGCGGTGGTCGAATGTATCGCCGCCGCGCCAGCCGGAGAGGTCCGTTCCGTTGAACAGCGCGACAAAACCAGGCGGCCGCTCGTTCGCGGCGAGCACGCGACCCGGAAAATTGGAACCAGGCAACAGCACCAAAACCGCTGCCAGCCAGGCATAGAGCGCCGATTTCTTGAGCGAGATTGCTTTCATAAGTGGATTTCGGAGTGTCGTAGCCGTTTTCCACTGCGAGGTCAATCAATGAAAGAGGCGCGCAACGTCCGGCCAAGGCTGCGCTACAGCCTTGAGTCGGACGCGCAATCGGCCAAACTCGCGCGCAACATGTCGGGAACTGAAATCGTCGCGCTGGCGGCCGCGGCCGCCGCGGCGGGAGTGATCAACGCCGTGGCTGGCGGCGGGACACTTATCACCTTCCCCGCCCTTTTATTCTTCGGAACGCCGCCGCTGGTTGCCAATGCCACCAGCACACTCGCGCTGGTCTTCGGCACAGCCGGGAGTGTCTATGGTTTCCGCCAACAAATCGCTGGCGTGAAACTCTGGCTGAAACGATTCACGCCCGTAAGCCTTCTTGGCGGACTCGTCGGCGGCAT
>QHPA01000017.1 GCA_003218935.1 Verrucomicrobiota bacterium | reverse complement strand
GTCAACGTGCCGCTACACGCTCCGCCACCGCCGGCGCTGGCGCGGTTGCTTGAGATAAGAGAGCCATTAATGAAACTCGAATATGCCCCGCCACCGTTGGCAGCGAAATTATTGCTGATCACGCAACCGCTCAATGCGGAAGCGCATACGCCGCCGCCGAAGCTTCCGCCGCCGAGAGCCTGATTGCCGACAACAAGACAATTGCTGAGCGTGCAACAGTATGCTCCGCCGCCGCTGTTGGAATTATTGTAGGAGCCTAAATTCCGAATGAGCGTGCAATGAATCATCGTGTTTGAACACCCTCCGCCGCCGAAACCCGCTGTGTTGTTGGTGAGCGTGCAATCGACAAGCGTGCCCCGATAAGCTCCACCCCCGTACCGCGCGCCCGAGTTGCCTGCCAGGACGCAGTTGGACACCACGGCGTTGCCCGCTTCGCACCATATTCCGCCGCCGCTCTGTTCCTGCGATTGGTCTCCCGTGTTGCGCGAGCATCCGTTTGTCAAAGTGAAACCGATCAGCGACGCCCCATTGGTCAGATACACACACCGTATCCCAAAAGGCGGGAAACTGTCGGTACTGGTGAAGCCTGCAATAGCCGTTGTGGCCGGCCCGTTGACGCTTTGAACGGTCACGGCTTTGTCCACCGTCACACGATTGGTCGCCAACCCATAAACTGCGCGTCCGCCGGTGTTGTAGGTGCCGTTGGTGACGACGACGAAATCTCCCGCGCTTGCCGCATCGATCGCGTCCTGAATATTCGTCGCGGCGGTGCTCCAATCGGTGTAGGGCAGCGTGGGGCTGGCGCTGTTTATATCCACATAGAGCACGGTTGCAGAAGCGTTAAGCCCAACGAGAATCATCGCGAAAACTGTCAAAGGCTGGCTGCAAGCTGCCATACGGCTCCACCAATCGGCTGTTTGTTTATCACTTATCCGGACTTAAAGCAACCAGATAACCAGATAAATTGACTGGCGCGGTGGCGCGCCGGCCGGTTCGCGTTCGGCGGAGTTGGCGGCAGGCGCCCAGTATTGGATGTCGCTGCGCTGCGAGTCCTTAACCCACATTCAACTCCCGACACGCCTTGAATCCGCGGAACAGGCAGAACAACACGAACGCGTGAAAACCGAGTGAAAGCCAGCCCTGACCGATGAGAAAGATCAGGCCGTCCAGAGTATAAAGAATCATGCCGAGAACAAAGGCCCAAGTGTGGCGCTTGTGGGCGAACACGCCAAAAAATACAAATACACCCACGACGATCAAATCGAGAACCAGGACGATCGCTTTGCCGCCTCCTTGAATGTTCTGCTCGATCGCGTCAAAAATCTGCGTGATGCCCAGGCCAAGGACGAAGCCCCATTGACTGCCGGAAAGCGCCACGACGGAGTTGATGAGCGAGAGGCCGGCGATCCAGTAAAACCAACTCGCACCGGATTTGAGATACGCTTCCGTGGCCGGATTGGACCGGATCACTGGGGTGGCCGCAATCGGGCGAGCCGCGTGCGCCGCGGGCGCGGCTGCCGGCGAGGTTGCGCGTGGAACTTCGAGCTCGGAAAAATTGGCGGCGGGCACCCAGTAGTCGATGTCGCTCCGGGTGGTTTCGTTCTGGCCGTCGATGCGACCTTCGCGCAACCAGGTGTTGATTTCAGCTAACGTCGCCGGGCCATATTCCTTCCCATCGGTTCCGCGTACTCTGTAGGTGAGCTCCATAGCGTTCGGTTGTATTCATATCAAACCGTTGCACAGAAGGAAACGCAAGAAGACGGAAACTTTCCTTGCGATTATAATACCGTCCATTTAAGGCGAGTGGCGAGCCGTGTCGAGGCAGAAATTCCTGGCCGCAAAGAGCACATCCGGAGACTGCCACCGATAAAAGCGGCCACTACCTTCCCCTCACTCGGCCCCGCGGCAAGGATGCCGCGCAACTGGCACACTGGAAGCGTGCGCTAACGACGTCGTGCAGCCTTCCCATCCCCGCGTTCGCACGCCCTCAAATCTGTCTTTTACGAGTGTTCAGGCTGTGGCTCAATGGCTCCATGAAAATCACCCGATTCCTTTGCCGTTGCCGTTCGCTTGTGTTTGTCGCGATCCTGTTATTTTTCTCCGGCCGGGCTTCGGCCCAACTGGTTCCCGGCGTTCGAGGCCTGGCTACGCGGGCGCCGAAGAACATGAAAATCGACGGCGACCTGTCTGAGTTCAAGGACGCTTTCTGCACGCCGGTCGAATATTTCAGCTTCGACGCGAAGACGCTGAACAATCGCGCCGCGCAGTTCTTTTACCTGTGGGACGAAGAGGCGTTTTACGCCGGCCTGCGGACGCTGGATGCGACACCGGCCAATCTCGCGGACGACGATCACCTCTGGGAAGGCGACGGCGTGGAATGGTATTTCGACACGCGCCAGGACAAAAGTTTTCGCAGCCAGTCCTGGCCCACGAACGCTTCGCCGGGCGCGGTGCACTGTTACTGGACCGGCCTGAAAGGGACGAATGTGCAGCCGCGTTTCTGTCTGCGCCCCGGTTTTCTCGAAGCGATTAAGAAGATCGGCGTCGAAGTCGGTGCCCGACGAACGGCGCACGGCATGGAAGTCGAATTCAAATTGCCTTGGGCGAATTTCCCGAACTTCAAACCGAAACTCAACGAAATCATCGCGCTCGACGCGGAGCTATGCTACAGCGACGGCGGACCGCGGATTTTTCGCACGTTCGCTTACGGCAGTCCGTTGTCGGTGCAACAACCGGCAAGCCTCGGCAGGATTCAACTGGTCGAAAAACTGGAGCCGTTATTTTGGCGGACGTGCGGCCCGGTCATGACGCCGGTTCGTTGCGACACGGCCTGGACACAGAACTCCAGACCGCAAATCACCGGTTACATGGCCATTCCTCCAAACCAGGCCGAACAGATTGGCAAAGTGGTTTTTCGTGTGCTTGCCCTCGACGGAAAGACGCGGGGTGACTACGAAGGCAAGATCGAAACGTTCGATGCGGAAGGCAACTTTCAGCGCGCCGTCGCCCACTGGCCAGACGAGATGGCCCGGTCCGGCTCGTTTCATTTGATTGGCTTTGTCTATGACAAAGCGGGCAAGGAACTGACCCGTGTCGCGCCACGTATGGTCAGCGTAAATATGCAGCCGGGATATTGATGCAAAATTCCGTTGCCAGTCCGCCGCGAAACATTAGCATCCCCACTCCCGCCGAACGGCGGGCAAGGACAGAGAACGGATGAAAAGCTACAACATTGCAGTCATCGGCGGGGATGGCACCGGGCCGGAAGTCGTTCGTGAGGCGATCAAGGTGTTGGACGCCGCCGCGAAGAAGTTCTCGCTCAAACTCAATTACACACAGTACGACCTTGGCGGGGAACGTTACCTGCGCACCAACGAAGCGCTGCCGGACAGTGTGGTGGACGAGCTCCGGAAGTTTCCCGCCATTCTGCTGGGCGCCATCGGCCATCCTGAAGTGAAGCCGGGCATTTTGGAGAAGGGAATTTTGCTGCGCTTGCGCTTCGAGTTGGAGCAATACATCAATTTGCGACCGGTCAAACTTTACGACGAACGCTTTTGCCCGTTGAAGGACAAGGGCCCCGAGGACATCGATTTCGTGGTCGTGCGCGAGAACAACGAAGGGCTTTACACCGGCTCCGGCGGTTTTGTCTTCAAAGGCACGCCGCACGAAATCGCGGTGCAGGAGAGCATCAACACCCGTCGCGGAGTCGAGCGCTGTCTCCGCTTTGCCTTTGAGTTCACCCACAAACGGAACAAGGAGAAAAAGCTGACGCTCTGCGGCAAGACCAACGTCCTGACTTACGCCTTCGACCTGTGGGAACGCGCCTTCCATGAAATCGGCCGGAAGGATTTTCCGGATGTGAAGCGCGACTACGCGCACGTGGACGCCACAACGATGTGGTTCGTGAAAAATCCCGAGTGGTTCGACGTCATCGTGACCGACAACATGTTCGGCGATATCATCACCGACCTCGGCGCCATGGTGCAGGGCGGCATGGGCATCGCCGCCGGCGGCAATATCAATCCGGACGGCACCAGCATGTTCGAACCCATCGGCGGCAGCGCGCCGAAATACACCGGACAGGGCGTGATCAACCCGCTGGCGGCGATCTGCGCGGGCCAGATGATGCTCGATTTCCTGGGCGAAACCGCAGCGGCGGCGGCCATTGAAACGGCCGTTATCAAAATCACGCGCGAAAAAGTCAAGAGCCTCGCGGCCGGCAAGATGGGTTACACGACTCCACAAGTGGGTGATCTGGTTGCGGCGGCAGTTTAGAATGTCCGGTAGAAATAATTTCCAAACAAGTGGGCAAGTCGCGTTGCGACGGCGTGCGTCTCGCTCCCGTAGAGCCGGGCATCCTGCGCGGCGGAACAAGCTCACGCCTGCCCCCAAATCGTCCGGCGCTTTGCGGAGCGCCGAAAAACCGAGCGTTCTTTCCGGGCTGCTGATGCCGCGGCTTAGCGGGCGTCGGCGCCTTGTAACCCTTTACGGAGGAGAGGCGCAGGCTAATTCTCGCCACCGATGGAGGGTTTGAGCCACGGTGTTCCGGCCCAATACCACTGCAAAGCCTTCAGCGCCTGAATGTGCCCGTCCACGAACGCCACGTTGCTGCGCTGGTTGTGACGGAGGTGCGGCCCACCCCAGTTCGGGTCTCCCTGTGAAGTCACACAACCGATGCACGGGGCGTCGTTGGCGGGGTCGTGGACGATCCAGCAACCCGGCTTTTCCGGCGACTGCGCTGTGACGCATTTCTGAGGGTCCTTCGTGTTCGTCGGCTTGGTGCCACCATCAGTGAGGTGAACGGTCGAGGACGGACCTTTGACTGCGGAGTCTTTGACGGGCGGCCAGTTCTTCACGTCCCAGACATTAGGCCAGTCGCAGCCGCCGAGCGAAAAGTTCATCGAGTAGTTGGAGACGGCCTTGTCGGCGACTTCGCTCGGATAAAGCGCGACCAGTTCCTTGAACTTCTTCGTTTTGCTCGGACAAAGCAGCAGGTTGGTCGTTTGCTGGTAGGGTTGCAGAAAGTTAAACCAGGCCTTGCGGAAGACATTGTCGCCACGGACCTGGAACGTAAAACAAAACCTGCTTTCGTGGTCATCCGCATAGATTTTTGAAGCAATCCCCATCTGGCGAAGGTTGTTGATGCAGCCGATGGAC
>QHPA01000016.1 GCA_003218935.1 Verrucomicrobiota bacterium | reverse complement strand
GTGGTGATGGTGAAACCCGGCGGGACGGGCAGGCCGATGCGGGTCATTTCGGCAAGGTTCGCGCCTTTGCCGCCGAGGAGGGCCTTCATGGCGCCGTTGCCGTCAGCCTTCTTGTTTCCAAACAGATAAACGTACTTCCTGGTCTTGCCCATAAATCAAAAGGGTTGCTGTCTCAGTCAGATTCCTTCGGTGAATTCCATCGAAACGAACCGCGAGCCTAACAAAGGTCGCAGGAGTGTCAACGGCTGAGTTGGCAGCTTGGAGAGGAGACGAAAAACCGACGGGATAAAGGTGAGAATCGCGGTGCGATTGAGAAGCGTGACGGTGATGACCCTAGAGATTGGATTGCCGAACGCTTGCGAATGGGGTGTCGACACACGGTGGCCAACTGTCTGAAAGGGCAGCCATTTTCTACAATAGCCGGGACTGACACCTTTTTTTGATACCATTTATCGGACTGGTGGCTGTGCTTTGGAGGAAGGAGTTTCAGATTGACAACAAACGAAACAAAGGAGACCTATGTTTCAGATACCGAGCCTCTGAACAGGCACTAACATCTAATAAAGAACAACAAAACAAAGGAGACCCACTATGAAAATAATTCGTTTAACCTGCGCACTGGCCTTTATGCTATGCGCGGCAACTCAAGCCAACGTGGTCGTGGACATTTATCGCGATCAATTTGATACCTTCAATGGCTATTCGGCCCCACGGATGACTTTCAATGAACTTGCGGGAAGTTTTCAGATGGACACTCCGTCCTGGAGTCCAGCGCTGGACTTTAATTTGGCAACGCACGATTGGCATCCCTTTGGCCTGTCCTGGTTCCGTGCTGATATTCACGGCACATTGGACATCACGCAACCAGGGACTGGTTCGCTGCTTCTTGCCGAAGTCGGACAGCACAGTTTCAGTGAATTCTCTGTTGACGGCCACGGTATTGCTCTAGCTGAGGCTGGATCAGAAACAGCGATAAGCCTGACGCTCAACAGTGGCCAGCACAACTATGAACTGACCTATGTTCCCGGCCAAAGCCAGCAACTTGTAAACGGTGGCCGCGATGTAATCACGCTGCCAGACGGGGTTAGTGGCTTGAGATTATCTGATTTAACCGAAATTTGGAAACCCGGTTCTGTTACGGTACCAGAAAACGGAGCCTGGTGCTGGCTGGCGGTGCCGCTGGTGTTGTTGGTTCGTCGGCTAAGGAGAAAGACGGCTGTTTCCTGATCGGCTAGACGAAACAGAAAGGCCGGGGTTGAGTACCGGATGCGGTGGCGCTTGCCAACATCGAAAGCTACGACGAGGCGTATTCGCATCTGTAGAACAACCTTCGCAAAGTCGGCTTCCTGGTTGGGTATAAGGAACTCGCGATGAACGTGAACGGTGACATTCTTGATGGCGCGTTTTTGACTCGACCGTTGACGCGATAAATCCGCCGACAGGTGGCCAAGGGTGGGATCGGTCCTGGGTCGGTCCTGAGTATTGACACAAAAGCAGCTTTTCGCTTTCGTAAATAACCCACGTGAAAGTCATCGGGACCGACCAGGCCGGGAAGGCAGTCCGTGGCCCGCAGAGCCAGCTCGCAGACCTCGTTACAGGTCCGCTGCCATGCTGTCCGCCCGGGCAGCCTGAAGAATTCTCTCCTCTGCTTCCCGTTTGAAGTCGGGAGTTGAGTTCCCCTCAAACCATCGGGTAAGCGACGCCTCAATATACGGGACGCCGCAGGTCGGTTCAGCGTCCTCTCCGCAGAATCGCAACTCCCAAACGCGCTGCAACACCGCCGCCAGACATCGAGTAATCGTTTCGCGATGGTAACGACGAAAGGACCGAACCACGCAGATGTCCGGATAGTCGCCGGCGCAGAGGTAGCGGATCATCTGATCGCGCTGCATGCCCAATTGAATGTCCATGGAGCCGTAAACTCCCGTCGCGTAGCAATAGGTCAGTAAAGTCAGCATCATAGCGGACTCAAAACCTACGCTGCCGGTCTCCCGTCCCTCGCACTGGGCATTCCGGGCGTTAACCTCTTCCCTGGCTTCCAGAACAAGTTTCACGAGCGTCTTCTTTCCGATGTAAAGACTCAGGTCGTCAGGGAGGAACCTTCCCTTCCCGACCGGGTTGATTTGCCAGGTTGATGTCATTCGGCATCCTTTCGATTTGCTCTTGTCACGCGAGCAACATCGCCCGGGCGGGTTACAAACCGGTGACGGCGCCGTTAAGAAGAAACAACGATTCGGGAGGGTAACCGGCCCGCCAACGAAACTCCTTGAAAACAACGCTGCTGTGGATCATATCTTCTAATCAAGATAAAATGATATTTACATCTTCTAGCGATTGAGGTAGAGGTTGTGTCGAACAGTCGAGAATGCATGAAGTCCGAACCGAATCGAGCCCAACAGTTGGAGTGCCTGTTGCGAGAACGCATTGTGGTCCTTGACGGCGCCATGGGCACCATGGTGCAGCAACACAAGCTCGACGAAGCGGCCTACCGCGGCGAACGATTCAATCACTGGCACAAAGACCTCAAAGGGCTGCACGACCTGCTTTGCCTGACACAGCCGCGCGTCATCGAGGCAATCCACATGCAGTACCTCGAGGCCGGTGCCGATCTCATCGAAACCAACACCTTTAACGCGCAGGCCTTGTCGCTTGCCGACTACGGGCTGGAGTCGTTGGCCTACGAGATCAACGTCGCCGCCGCTCAATGCGCCCGGCGCGCGGCGGACGCGGTGATGGCGTCCAACCCGGATCGGGTGTGCTTCGTCGCCGGCGCGCTCGGTCCGACGAACAAAACCGCGTCCCTCTCGACCGACGCCAACAACCCCGCGGCGCGGAGCACGACGTTTGATGAGGCCGCGGCCGCCTATTACGAACAGGCGAAGGGGCTGCTGGATGGTGGAGCTGATCTGCTGCTGGTCGAAACGATTTTTGACACGCTGGTCGCCAAGGCCGCGTTCTTTGCGATCCTGAAACTGTTCGAAGAGCGCGGAATCGCGCCGCTTCCCTGTTCTGCCAACGCCGCGCATCCCGCATCCCGCGCCACGCAGCGCGTCGTTCCCCTGATGGCCTCGGTCACTTTCATTCAGCCCAGCCCCAAAGGCAGCTTTACCGGCCAATCCATCGAAGCGTTCTGGAACTCCATTTCGCACGTGCCCCTGCTCAGCGTCGGCATGAACTGCGCCCTGGGACCGAAGGAACTTCGCCCGCGCATCGAAGAACTTTCCCTTGTCGCGCCGATTTACCTCAGCGCTTATCCCAATGCGGGCCTGCCAAATCCGCTGCTCCCCACCGGTTTTCCGGAGACACCGGAAACACTCGCGCCGCAGTTGAAGGACTGGGCGGAGAACGGCTGGCTGAACATCATCGGCGGCTGCTGCGGCACCACCCCGGCGCACATCAAAGCCATCGCTGATGCCGTGCGCGGCTTCGCTCCGCGCAAGCCGCCGGAAGTGGAACCTTACCTTCGCTTGAGCGGGCTGGAGGCGGTAACGATTCCAGGGAACAGGGTCGGAGTCTCCAACGCCTCCATCAACTTCGTCAACATCGGCGAACGCACCAACGTTGCCGGTTCGCCGAAATTTGCGCAACTCATCAAAGCCGGCGACTTCGAGGCGGCCCTGGCCATTGCCCGTCAGCAGGTGGAGAACGGCGCGCAGGTCATCGACGTCTGCATGGACGAAGGCATGATCGACGGCGTGGCGGCGATGACGCGGTTCCTCAATCTGGTCGCTGGCGAGGACAGTATCGCCAGGGTCCCCACCATGATCGACTCGTCGAAGTGGTCGGTCATTGAAGCGGGACTGAAATGCACCCTGGGCAAGGGCATCGTCAACTCGATCAGCCTCAAGGAAGGCGAGGAAAAGTTCCTTCACCAGGCGACCCTCATCGGCCGTTACGGCGCGAGTGTTGTGGTGATGGCCTTCGACGAACGCGGCCAGGCCGACAACTTTGAGCGCCGGACCCAGGTCTGCCAACGCGCTTACGACCTGCTCACGCAGAAGGCCGGTTTCGCCCCGCAGGACATCATTTTCGACCCGAACGTCCTCACCGTCGGCACCGGCATGGAGGAGCACGCCAACTATGCCGTCGATTTCATTCGCGCCACGAAGTGGATCAAAGAGAACCTTCCGCTCGCGAAAGTCAGCGGCGGCATCAGCAACATCAGCTTCAGCTTTCGCGGCAACAACACCGTGCGTGAGGCGATGCACAGCGCGTTCCTTTACCACGCCATCAAAGCCGGCCTCGACATGGGCATTGTCAATGCCGGCATGCTGGAGGTTTATGAGGAAATCCCCAGGGACCTGCTCGCACTCGTCGAGGACGTGCTGCTCAACCGCCGGCCCGACGC
>QHPA01000015.1 GCA_003218935.1 Verrucomicrobiota bacterium | reverse complement strand
TTGTGCCTCGGCCCGCCTTCCACACGCACGCAGTGGACTGGTATTTGGAGACGCTTCGATTACTTGGCGTGCCAATTCATTGGAATTTCACGTGGCTGCCGTCGCGCGCGGAGGTAGCGACCGCGGTGAAGGCAAAATGGCGAACCGGCTCTGCGCGGTGGCTGGCACTGCAGCCAGGCGCGCGTTGGGGCAACAAACGCTGGCCCGCGGAGTATTTCGCGGAACTGGTCCGACGCCTCGCCGGTGATTACGACCAGTTGAGCTTTGCCATTCTGGGCAGCAACGAAGACACCGTCCTGGGCGAAAGCATCGCGCGTGCGGAACCGAAGCGTTGCCTGGATTTGACCGGACGAACTTCGCTGCCGGAGATGATCGAATGGATCCGGCTCAGTGAATTGATCGTGACGAACGACACCGGGCCGATGCACGTCGCGGCGGCGCTCGGCAAACCGGTCGTGGCGCTGTTCGGTCCAACCGAGCCGCGGCGGACCGGGCCGTACGGCCAGATCGACCGGGCCATTCAGTTGACTGCGCTTCCGTGCGTGCCGTGCCTGAAAGACAACTGCGCTTACGAGAAACCATTCGAATGTTTGCGCGGCGTTTCTCCGTCGCGCGTGCACGCTGAAGTCCACCGCCGCCTGGCAGAGCTAAAGTAGGGCAGCCATCCTGGCTGCCGGTTCTGCGGGCGTCCTTGCCTGCAGAACATTTGGGCGGCAAGGATGCCGCCCGAACCGGCAGGCGAGGACGCCCGCCCTACGTTGGCAGAGTCGCGGTTCATGGCTCCGATTCGCGTCCCGGCAGCGAATTCAATGCTTCACCTTCACCTTCGTATCGGGCTTGAACGCCGGCCCGAGTTTCACGGCGCATTTCTCGCCGCGGAGCCAGACGGTCATTTTGCCTTTGCGCCATTCCCAATCCACTTTGCCCAGCCGCGTCGAGAGTCTTTTGACGCTCATGGTCATGTCGAGCCACTCCTTCGGGACGCCGGCGCCGATGAGGAGCGTCGGTTCGCTGCCGGACTCGTCGAGATAAGCGAGTATGTCGAGCTGAAGCAGCAGCATCTCAGCGGCGGTCCAATAATGCGGCGTAACGTGCGACGGCACGACCCAGCCGCGCGCCTGTTCCCAGCGATGGAAGGTATTCTCCTCGCCGCTGCCTTCCCACCAGGTGAACAGGCCGGGCGACGCCTGGTTGTCCCAAAACCAGCGCAGATCGTTCCACGCCTTGTCCGGCTGGCCGAGCGCGAGCCATTGGTGCGCCTCCGCGACATTGAAATAGGTCCAGAGCGGTTTATCCTTCACGCGGTCTCCGTCGTCGTGCGACATCTCGCGACGGTCGGCGAGTTTTTTCTGGAATGTTACTTTGTCTGAAACCACCCAGGTCGGATACAGGCCGCAGATGTAAGTGCGTTCGTTATCGGCTTCCGATGAATCGAACGCTTTCCCCCACGCCTGTTTCAAGTCCGATGCGCGATCGCGCCACCCGTTCGCCTGCGCCGTTTTCTCCAGGCGCTCGGCCAACTCCGCCGCGCTCCTCAGGCCGCGGTAACTCACCGCGTTGACGAACAAGATCGGGCGCTGCCAGTCCATTCTGCCGGCGATGAGGCCGTCCTTGGCCGCGTCGCACACAAGGTCGAGGTCGTTGCGATTGGTGTGCGCCGGAACAATCGGGCCGAAATACGGTTTGCGCAGCGGCTCGGTGGCCGAAAGCATCTCGAGAATCAATCCGGACTTGCGCTCCACGTGCGGCCAGAGCCAGCGGTCGAAGTCCTTGTCGCGCGCAATTGCGGCGACTTCTTCGAGCGCCCAAAGCGCGAGGCCGGGGCCGTCCGCTTCGGCACCAAACCCACCGAAGAAATCGTGCTCGGCAAACGGCCGGCAAAGCTGTTTCGCCGATTCGAGTTGTCCGGCGCGGGCGAGCGCGACGATGGCATACGCGCCGTCGCGCAGCCAGTTGAGCGGATATTGGTTCGGGTCGGCGGGCCGCGTCTCGTTGTTCACCAGGCCCATCATCAAATGCGCGACCTGCGCGTTCAGGCCGTTGGTGAACTCTGGATTGGGCAGGTTCAATTCGAGGCCAGCCAGCATTGACGAATAGGACAGCGGCGTCGTCGGCGGCATCAGGTTGTCGCGAATGCTGACCGTCCAGTCCCTGGCGCCACGCAGCTCGAAGCGTGCGAAGCCCCAGCCGTCTTCGCTGGTGTAACGATTCAAACCAGAGCCGGACACTTGCCAGCTCTCGACGCTTTCATCGCCGATGGAAACGGTCGCCGGGTCAGGGCTCGGCCTGATGGACCAACGCTCGTTGATGCGGAGTTGTTTTGTGTCCCAATCGAGCAACTGAACTGGTCCGCCGGCCGGGCCGACACTGCGGAAGACAACAAACGCTTTCTTGTCGCTCTCGGTCAACAGCCTCAGGTCGAGTTGCCAGCGGCTCTCGCCAACGAACGACCAGCGCGCGTGATAAAAAGGCGTCTCGGTTTCAATGGCCGGCAGCTTGCGGTCCCTCAGCCAGACGAGTTGCTGCTTGATTTCGTCGAACGGGAGGTTGTCGCTGGTCGCGACGATTTTTCCGGCGATGTCGGTGACCCAGATGGAAACACCGAAGCTGCCGAAACTCGGACTGAAACTGCCGCCCGGCTCGTGATAACCTTTGCTCGCTTCGGCACAGCCGGGCACCGCAAGCACGGCGTGGCCTTTGCCCCGCGGCCAGGGATCGTGCGGGCGCTGGAGCATCGCGTGGATGACTTCGAGCCGCGGCGATTGCGCGAGGAGGGATTGCGAAAGCAGAACGGCGGCGGCGGCGAATAACCAGGGCCGGCGGAACCGAAGCTCAAGGATTGGCCGCAATAGAACGCAGAGAACTCGACCGGACAAGGCGCTGAGGAATTTTTGTGTTCTTTGCGTTCTTTGGGGGCTATGCAAAAAAAATGCGCGGCCGGGCAGCCCGAGGAAGGAATTCTCGCGTGTCATGGTCGCGAGTTTCCAAGGATACGGAACGCTTCTCAACTCAAAAGTAGGGCGGGCGTCTCGCCGGTCCCGCTCGTAATTTTCCCGCGCAGGCGCAACAGGAACGTTTTGATCAACGTTTGAGCGCCAACCCCAGGAAGATCAAAACGAGCACAATCGGAAATCCATACAGCACGATGAGCAATTTGCGGCCGTCATCCCGTTTTCGCCATTGTTGACGGCTGCTGGCCATCAAACAAGTTACGGTAGCTGGAATGGCTATTAACAAATATAAAAGAAAAAAGACACCTAACCCTTCCACATAGAGTCCCAAAACAGTCAGGAAAACTGGGAGGGCTAAAAAGAGCAACGCCGCGATGCATAACGCAACTGCAGCGCGAGCAAAAAAGCGAGAATCAGGTTCCAAACTTTTCATAAGCAGATTCCAGTCAGGAGCGCAAGCGGACCACGCTCATCATTTAATTCTCTCCAGCGGAGGGTTCTACCACGGTGAGAGCACTTACTCAGCGAGCATTTTCCAGCCGCTGGCGTAGCCCTCCCTCTCCTTGGGGGAGAGGGACGGGGTGAGGGCGAGCCTCTCATTTCACTTCATCCGCGGCTTCGCCCTGTATTTCTCATAAAGCCGGGTGTGGCGGCTTTCCAGGTTGACTTCCCGACCCGCAATCCACATCCGCTTCACGTGGCTGCGGAGGTCGAGAATGTCGCCGTCGGCGGCGAACAACGTCGCGTCCTTGCCGGCTTCGATGGAACCGAGCCGGTCGGCCACGCCGAGGACCTGCGCGGGGTAAAGCGTGATGCCTTTGATCGCCTCGTCTTCGGGCAGGCCAAAGGCGACCGCCTGCGCCGCGGAATAAGGCAGGTTGCGGATGGTGGCCGCGGCCTGGCCGTCAAGGCCCTCGCTGAAAATCACTTTCACACCGGCCTGGTGCAGCGTTTCCGGCGCCGTGAAATAAACGTCGTAACGATACGTGTCGCGCGCGGGTGTGGACGAAAGCCCGCTGGCCTGATTGTAGATGCGCTCGAAGATGATGTAGGAGTTGGTCGCGGCCCATTGCACGGCGGCTTTGATCTGGCGCTCGTCATCAGCGTGGACCATGAGCGGCAAATCGCCGCGCACATAAAGCCGCATGGCTTCCCACGCGGGCACAAGGTTCTCCGCCGGCAGTCCGTTCTTGCCGCCGGCCTCGCGGGCCCTGGCATAAGCGCGGGCTTCCTCGAAAAAATCCTCGAGTGCCCGGACCTTTTCGCGCCGCTCCTTCGCCTGGTCCGCGAGTGATTTCCACTTCGACTTGTCTTTGAATTCTTCTCTCGGCGTCGTGTTGAGTTCCATGCCCGGCCAGAAGACGTGCAGA
>QHPA01000247.1 GCA_003218935.1 Verrucomicrobiota bacterium | reverse complement strand
GGCGAGACTCCGTCGAGCCCTGATCTCCAATGGACGCAAATTAGGGCTCGACGGAGTCTCGCCCCACCCGATTCCTGGAGACAGTGCGCTGACTGACGTCCGCGGCTACGAGGTTCATGGGAAGCCACCTTTCGTTTTTTGCGCATGCATTGGGATCATGAACCGCCCCCTCACCCGTCCTCCGGCCACCCTCTCCTCCATCGGGGGAGAGGGAAGGGGTGAGGCCGGATGCTGGCGCGTTTGTACCTTTAATCCGCGCCGCGTTGCGGCTTCTTTTGCGCGTTCGAGCATCGGCGCGGCGATGTCCGTCAGCGTTACCTCATGACCCAGGCTCGCCAGAAACAGTCCCGTGTGACCCGCGCCCGTGGCGACATCCAGCACGCGCGAGCCGGGCGCCAGTTGCAACGGCTCGATGGCTGCGCGCACGTCCTCCACGTTTTCCAGAATGTGACCCTCCCCGTAGCGATGACTTTGTTTGGCGAACTGTTCCTGCGCTGCCCGTTGAACTTCATTCAACTTCATGCCGCCAGTCATACTCCATGTAACACGCGGTTTCCATTGCTGCTTCCCATCCAAGCACTTCGACCTCCTCGAAAATCAGGATGGCTACGTTCCTCGTGCGGGTCATGTCACCTCAACCTGAGTTCCAAGTAAATGACCCCTTCGCTCGGATTGTCGTTGTACCGGGGGATGGGACGGAATCCAAGGGTTTGATACAACGCGCGCGCAGCCGCCATCGAAAGCAAGGTGTCCAGGCGCATCGCGCCGTAACCAATGCGCCGCGCGTCTGCGATGATGGCTTCTGCCAGTTCGAGGCCCAGCTTGCGCCTGCGAAATTCAGGTCGTACAAAGAGCCGTTTCATTTCGCAGATATGTTCCTCGATCCCACGCAACGCGACGCAGCCGGCGGGCTGAAGATTCACCTGCGCGAGCAGCAACTGGCCGGTCGGCGGAGCGTATTGACCGGGCAATCCCGCGATTTCTTTGGCAAAGCCATCAAAACATTCGCGGTGGCCGGTCACCTCGGCGTATTCGCCGAACAACGTCCGCACTTGTTCGATTTGCCCGGCTGTGGTTGCCGGAATGATGCGGTCGTCGCTCACAACAATTCACCTCGCAGCACGGTCACCGCTTGTCCGCCAAGAAAGACACGGTCCCCAGCAACCCGCACCTTCACCACGCCGCCGCGCGCCGACGCTTGAAACGCGACGAACTCGTTCTTCTTCAGTTTTGTCTCCCAATACGGTCCCAGGGTGCAATGAGCCGAGCCGGTCACCGGATCTTCGTTCACTCCGGACGCCGGCGCAAAGAAACGCGAAACGAAGTCAAACTCGGGCCGGTCGGAATGGCTCGTCACAATGACGCCCCGCACCGGCAATTCACCGAGCCTGGTGAAGTTCGGTTTCATGGCCCGCACCGTTGCCGCGGAATCGGCCTCCACCAGGTAATCGAACGTGCTGCGCCCGACGAACCGCGGTTTCACACCCAAAGCGTCAGTCAACCCGGCCGGCGCGTCCGCTGGCTCGGCGATCTTCGCCGGGAAATCCATTTCGATGCCGGAGCCGTTGCGCGCGGCGGTCAGCAAGCCGCTTTTCGTGTGGAAGCGCGCGGTTTCGCCGGGTGACAGTTGGCCGCTCTCCCACAGAACGTGCGCGCTGGCGAGCGTGGCGTGGCCGCACAAGGCGACTTCCACCGCTGGTGTAAACCAGCGCAATCCCCAGCCCTCTTTTTCCGGATGCAGGAACGCCGTCTCAGATAAATTCATTTCGCGGGCCACGTTTTGCATCCACGCCTCGTCGCGTGGCGCGGGCAGAAGGCATACCGCCGCCGGATTGCCGGCAAACGGTTGGTCGGTGAAAGCATCGACCTGGTAAATCGTCAGGCTCATCCTGCTTCAAGAGATTTCTCAAGCTGCGCGAATTTTCCGAGTACAGGCGCGGCGGAGTGGGACAGGCATCCTGCCTGTCCGTGGCCGGCTGGAAGCCTGCCACGCGTTGGTTGCGGCTCTGGCGCGCCGGACTGTATGACGAATCGTGCCGTGCATGTGGCCGGCGTCACCCGTCAACCCGGCCAGGGTAACGACAACACGGTCTTCAGACAATACCCGACACTGAAAAGGCCGCAGAGCCAGAGGGCCAAGAAAACCAGTTGCTCCCACCACCCCGTTTGATCGCGGATCAGGTCCATTCCGAGACGGGTCAGGGCGGCAGACTTCTGCCCGCGGTGAATCTTCAGTCGCGCGGTTGTCTCCGTCGCAACCTGCGCGCCGTTTCGTCCATCTCCCTGGCCGTAGAAAAGCGATATCGTTTTCACTGCACTAATGATGAGCAAAATCACCCGACCGGAACAGATGCAGAGCGACGAATATTCAACCGTAACAGTTTTGGGTGAGCCGCAAACTGTACTGGTCGTTTATGCAGCGAGGTGTCACTGTTGCCACCACGACCGAAGGGTAGAATTCGACCATGGCAACACAGGATTTAGCTTCGCATCTGGCCGAGCAACAGGGTGCGGAAGACAAACTCTACAATCAGGTGGCGCTGCGCATCTCGGAACTGATCGAGCATGGCACCTTGCGGCCCGGTGCGCGCATGCCATCGGTCCGCAAGTTGAGCGAACAGGAGGAGGTGAGCATCGCGACGGTCATGCAGGCCTATCGGGTCCTGGAGAGCAAGGGTTTGCGGCGACGCTGCCTCAACTGGCGATTGCGGATTTTCTGGCGAACGGCGGGTTCGACCATCATCTGCGCAGACTGCGGCGCGTTTACGCCGAACAGCTCGAACGTGTCACTCACGCGATCACGAAATATTTCCCCAAAGGCACCCGGGTGACGCGTCCCACCGGCGGGTATGTGCTCTGGGTCGAACTCCCTGCGCAGATCGATTCCATAGAACTGTTCGACCGGGCGCTGGAGGAAAAGATCAGCGTCGCGCCCGGTCCTATTTTCTCCCCCAAACAGCAGTTCCGGAACTTCATTCGGTTGAACTGCGGCGCGCCATGGTCGCAAACGATTGACCAGGCGCTGCTCAAACTCGGCCAGATCATCGCCCGGATGCTGTGAGGTCAGCTTTCCGATGAACCCCCTCACCCCATCCCTCTCCCCCTCGGAGGGGGCGAGGGTGCCCGAAGGGTGGGCGAGGGGGTGGTTCAGTGGTCCCAATGCATGCGAAAAACGAAAGGGAGCTTCCCATGGACCCGGTGGGGCGAGCGTACTCGCGAGCCTTGATTTCCCACCGACACACAGGCTCGCCGGCCGTCTCATCCGACCGTTCGCAGGCGCAGCGCGAACAAGGATTGCCTTTCGCCGCTACGCGGCTTGATGTCTGAATCCCAAACCCACGGCTGACGCAGTGGGCTACCTTCCATCGCTGCTCCGCAGCTCTGTGCCAGCGCCCTTGAGATGACTTGTGCCCTGTGTGCTTGCTGTGGGTTCAGGAGGCAAAAAAGCGCTGTTATTTCTGCGTCGAGAAACTTTCCGCCAAAGCGACGGCCTTGAGCATCGCTTTCGATTTGTTCACGGTCTCCTGAAATTCCGCTTCAGGCTCAGAGTCGTTGACCCAGCCGCCGCCGGCCTGCACGTAGGCTTTGCCGTCCTTGATGAGCGCCGTGCGGATGGTGATGCAGCAGTCGAGGTTGCCGTTGAACGAGAAATAGCCGACACAACCGCCGTAAGGTCCGCGCGCCGTCTGCTCAAGTTCGGAAATGATCTGCATGGCACGGACCTTCGGCGCGCCAGTGAGCTTCCCGGCGGGAAACGTGGCGCGCATCAGATCGTACGGCGTTTTGTCGGCCGACAGTTTGCCTTCGACCTGCGAGACGATGTGCATCACGTGGCTGTAACGCTCGATAGTCATCAGGTCTTTGACCTGCACCGAGCCGAAGTCGCAGACGCGGCCGATGTCGTTGCGCGCGAGGTCCACGAGCATGACGTGTTCGGCGCGCTCCTTGGGGTCGGCCAGCAGTTCCTTTTCATTTGCGAGATCCTGGTCGGGAGTTTTACCGCGCGGACGTGTCCCGGCGATGGGACGAATCTCCACCTTGCGGTTTTCGCATCGCACATGGATCTCCGGAGATGCGCCGACCAGCGAAAAGCCGTC
>QHPA01000246.1:300-4706 GCA_003218935.1 Verrucomicrobiota bacterium | reverse complement strand
GGAGCTCTGACCGGGAAAATCCAGCGCACCGCTTACGACCGGCTCGACATCATCCCGAGCGAAGTGGACATGTGCGGCGCCGAAATCGAAGTGTCGCGGCTGGAAAATCATTTGCACCGATTGCGCCAGGCAGTGGAGCCGTTGCGCAACGGCGGCCAGCACGAACTGATTCTCGTCGATTGCCCGCCGTCGCTGGGAATTCTTACGCTCAACGCCTTCGCGGCAGCGGACTATCTCATCGTGCCGCTCCAATGCGAGTATTACGCGCTGGAAGGCATTGCGATGATCCATCGGCTGCTGAACCAACTGCGCGAGTCGGGCGCGAACCCGCATCTCGAATTGCTCGGCGTGCTCATGACCATGTTCGATGGACGCACGAACCTTTCCCACCAGGTCGTCGGCGAAGTCCGACAGCACTTCGGTCCGGTGGTGTTCGAGACCGTGATTCCGCGCACAACCCGCCTCGCCGAGGCGCCCAGCTTCGGCAAGCCCATCATTTACTACGACAAATACAGCACCGGCGCGGCGGCGTATGAAGTGTTGACACAAGAAGTGCTGGGGCGGTTGAAAAGTTAGAACGAGTGTTGGGGTTGCCAAGTCCAATGACGAAAGAAGCACGAATGACGAATAGTTGAGCGACGCGGCAGCGAGCGCAAGTCATGCGGATTTCGGGCTTCTTTATACTTTCGGCATTTGTCATTCGGAATTCGTTATTGGCCATCAACGCCGGTCGATCTCTCGCCTCCTGAATCCAATCTGCATCCTTTACACGCGCCGGCATTTCCTTAAAGCTCCCGCACCTTGTTATGGCGAAGCCAATCGTCGAGATGGAGATCGAGAAGGTCACGATGGAACTGCCGGACACGAAGACCATCCGGCTGAAGTGGCCTGAAGGTTACAACCCGGACTTCAAGACCGGCCAGTTCATCACGGTGTACTGGCCCGACACGCCGAGTTACAAACGCGCCTACTCGCTGTCGTCCTGCGCGCTCGACCGCGGGTTCTTCGAGACGACCGTGAAGCGCGACGGGAAAATGGGCACGCGCATTGTGGATTGGGCGAAACCGGGCGACAAAATGTTCGTCATTCCGCCGACCGGCAGGTTCCTGCCCGTTTACGAGCCGAACAAACATCTGATCTGCATCGCCGGAGGGTCGGGCGTGACGCCGTTCCGGGCCTTCGTGCGCGAGGCGACGAAGCGCAAGCTGGAAACGAAGATCACGATTCTTTACAGCGTCCGCACGACCAACGACATTATCTTCAACGACGAGTTCCACCAGTTGCAGTTGCAGAACTCGCAATTCAATTTCTTTGTCACCTGCACGCGGTTGCACCCCCAGGATCCCTGGACCGGACGGCGCGGCCGCATCACCGCCGAATGGGTCAAGGAACACATTCACGATCTCTCGAACACTGTTTTCTACGCCTGCGGTCCGAACGAACTGGTCGAGTTCGCCGAGCATCTGGTGCTGGCCGAAATGAAAGTGCCGAAGGAACAGATCAAGACAGAGAAATGGGGCTGAACAAACTCGGACTGCGGATTGCGGAACGCGGAATAGTTTTATGCTCAAACGCACTCCACTTTTTGAAGCGCATCAGAAACTGGGCGGCAAACTCATCGAGTTCGGCGGCTGGGAGATGCCGGTGCAATACACCAGCATCATGGACGAGCACCAGGCCGTCCGCACCGCCGCGGGCCTCTTCGATATTTCGCACATGGGTGAGGTGGTGGTCAGCGGACCGCAAGCGGAGGCTTTCCTGAATCAGACGCTGACCAACGACGTTCGCGAACTGACCGCAGGCAGGGGCCAATACACTCTGATGTGCAACGAGCGGGGCGGTGTCATCGATGATCTTTACATCTTTCGTCTCATGCGAACCGAGTTTCTGCTGATCATCAACGCTTCCCGCATCAATCAAGATGTCGAATGGATGACGCAACGAGTGGCCTCAGGTCCTTACGTTTCGGACGTTAAAGTCACGAATGCGTCCAACCGTTTCGGAGCGGTCGCCGTGCAGGGGCCTCGAGTCAAGGAATTCATCAACGGTTGCATTGTTGGCTCTTCAGCCGGGCCGACCGAGGTGGACCAGGCGAGCGATCTCCAGAAAAACGAATTGGGACTTTTCAACTTCAACCGCATGGTCATTTACGTCGCCCGCACCGGCTACACCGGCGAAGATGGTTTTGAAATATTTGCTCCGCTCCAGATCGTCGCGATCTGGAACAAGCTCCTCGAGGTCGGCCGTCCGTTCGGCTTGAAACCGTGCGGGCTCGGTGCGCGCGACACGTTGCGAACCGAGATGTGTTATCCGCTTTACGGACAGGAGCTGGACGAGCAGACAACCCCGATCGAAGCCGGCCTGGGTTTTTTTGTGGCGCTCGGCAAAGGTGACTTCGTCGGACGCACGGTGTTGGCCGAGCAAAAGGAAAAAGGCGTTTCCAAAAAATGCGTCGCGTTCAAGATGACTGACAAATCCGCCCCACCACGCCCGCACTACGCGATCTGGAGCACTGGCGCAGACGCAAAACACATCGGGGAGGTGGTCAGCGGCACGCAGAGCCCCTCGCTCGGCATCGGCATCGGGATGGGTTATGTGCCGGCGCAATTCGCGAAGCCGGGCACGGCCCTGGAAATCGAAATTCGCGGCAAACGCGCGCCGGCGGTGGTGGTGCAGAAACCAATTTACCGCAAACCAACCCGGGGATGACCGCCGGCAAAAAACGCAAGCGGCGCAAAATTTATTTTCTTTTTGCGCCTTTTGTGCCTTTTAGTGGCTGAAGATTTGAACCAGCCATGACCAACATTCCTTCCGACCTCAAATACGCCAAGTCACATGAATGGGTGCGCGTCAACGGCCAGACCGGCGTCGTCGGCATTACCGACCACGCGCAACACGAACTGACCGACGTGGTCTTTGTCGAACTGCCGGCGGTCGGACGCCAGGTGAAGGCCGGTGAAGCGTGCGCCGTCGTGGAATCGGTGAAGACCGCCAGCGACATTTACTCGCCGGTCAGCGGACAAATCGTGGAGGTCAACAAAGCTGTGGTGGACAATCCGGCGTTGGTCAATACCGAGCCTTATGGGGGCGGTTGGTTTTACAAAATCCAATTGAGCAATCTGGCGGAGTTGAACACCCTGCTGTCACCAGAAAAATACAAGGCGCAAATCGGGGATCTGATTTAATCCGGAACTGACCTTCAAACGCCACTGCCGGCGTGGAACGGTGAAAAGTAACACGCGCGGCTGCACCATCGCAAATGCGAACCGCGCGCGGGCTGGGCTGGGAGCAAACCGGAGAAAAGCATAAACCGATTTAGCCACCCAGATGCCAGAAGAGCAGTGACACGATGAAAGCGATGTGCAATCCCATGAATAGCAGGAACGCCCGGAGGATCAGCTTGCGCGGAATCGCCTCGTTGAACTGGCGATAAACCACGGCATCCGCCGGAACGCTTCCCGCGTCGTTAACAGCGAACGGGTTGTTCTGGGCAACGTTTTGTCCGCTCGCCGCTTGCGTTTTGGACAGCTCGTTCATCATGCCGGACGTTGTTCAGCACCAGCCATGCCGAGTCGAATTTCCTCATAATTGAGCAGGCGGCATTGAGCCATTTGTCCTATCTGTGGACGAAACGTGTCCTGGCGGCAACGATGTGAGTTGGGGCCATGAACCTTGGCAGGCAAGTAGGGCAGGCTTCCAGCCTGCCGGTCCGGACGGCATCCCTGCCGCCCAAGGGCGTTTGCCGGCATGGAGGAGGCTTGCGTATAGTGGCACGGGCGGGCTCCTAATCTTGCTCGGCTTAGGTTCTTGGAGATTAAGAGTATGATTACGATTAAGAGCGGGAGGAGGGACGGGGTGAGGGGCACGCCGGGAAGCGGTGGCAGTTCGTCGAAGGGCTGCAATGATGCCGCGCCGACTTGCAGGATAGAACGCGCGCATTTTGCCGATCGAGTTCTGCGTGCCGCCTGCGAATACCGCGCTTTACCAGTTATGCGTAGGGTCTGGACCGAGATCCTTCGTGGTGAGCTGATAGATATAACGCCAGTCCGGGCTGCCGAAGCAGGGCAATGCCTGAGCCTGCACTCCGCGGACCGGCTGGAACGTGCGTGGGTCTTTCCAGCGATGAATCTCGGCGCGTCCATCTGTGAACGAGAGCACCCCACTGCCGCCGTGCCGGCTGGCGGGAAGATTGTAGAAGGACTCGTGCCCAGTTTCCCAACTGATAGTGTATTGGCAATTGTCGATATAGTCTTCATGGACGTCCAGGAACACGCACAACTCCGGACGCGGCCCGCGTGCAATGTCGCCACGCTTCAAAAAAATGGCTGCTAATCCTTGGGGCGAGTGTGCTCTACTACCCATCGCGCCGTTCATCGAGTAACTGCGGACCCGAGGATAGGACTTGC
>QHPA01000246.1:0-277 GCA_003218935.1 Verrucomicrobiota bacterium | reverse complement strand
CGGTCCTAGAGAGCCTTCGCGCTGGCCGATGAGGTAGTCAATATTCGTGCCGTCCGGGTTCCCGTAGCGCATATCGCCCCACGCCCACGTCGGAAGCCTTTTGCCCTGAGCGTCGAACATACTTGCTGGATTATTCGGCACCAGCCAATCGTTGTTGTCTTCGGCATACATGTACCAAGCCAGCGTTGTTTGCTTCAGGTTGTTCAGGCAGACAATGGCCAGGGCTTTTTGCTTCGCGCGGGAGAGACCGGGCAACAACAAGCCGGCAAGAATAGCG
>QHPA01000245.1 GCA_003218935.1 Verrucomicrobiota bacterium | reverse complement strand
GTCTTCGTCCGTGTGAAAAATGAAACAAGGCGGCGTTTCCTTCGTTACCTGCAGTTCGTTTGAGAGCAATTTCACAAGCTCCGGCGAGGGGTCTTTGCCGAGCAAATTATTCTTTGAACCCTGGTGCGTGTGCTCTCCCATCGTGATGACCGGATAACAGAGAATGCCAAGGTCCGGCCGCGAGCTTTGTCGCTCCACCGGGTCGTCGGCGTCCGGTTTGCCTGAATCAAAATGCGTCAACAACGTGGAGGCCAGGTGCCCGCCCGCCGACGAACCCATGATGCCGATTCGATGCGGATCAAGCTTCCACTCCCCTGACCTCGCCCGGACCAGACGCACGGCGCGCGCTGCGTCGTTGAGCATCGCCGGATGCCGATAACCATTCGAGCCGAGGCGGTACCTGAGCACGAAAGCGGTGATTCCGTGTTGGTTCAGCCAGAGCGCGTAGTCCTTTCCTTCGTGCTGCGCAAGACCGCCGTAACCTCCGCCGGGACAAACCACCAACGCGGCGCCCGCTGCCTTGTCCAGCTCCGGCACATACTGCGTGATGGCGGGAATGTCCTTTTCCTCATTGCCCAGCGCGCCGGGCGCGCCGTTCGGCCAAAGCGGTATCGGGTCTTTGACTTCGGCGCGTAACGGGATTGAGAAGGAAAGCAGAAGAACTGATGCAAAGAGGGTTTTCATGATGTGTTCGGGAGCGGAGCTTACGCAGATTCCCGACCGAGACAACGAAGAACTCGGCGAATCAATTCCGCGGCCTCCTGACTCCTCGCGGTGTTAGAAGGCACCGCCAACGAAATCGTTCCGCCTTAGCAATCTGTCGAAAAAGTAGCAGCCGACGTGAGGCTCCATGAAGCAATTCCACACCGAAGGGCGTGAAAATTCCGGGAACTGTGCGTGCTTCCCCTCTCCTGGGGGAGAGGGCTGAGGTGAGGGCGAGCGTTTCTCCAATCTCATTTTCGGAGTAGGAGGCTCAGACCTTCTGTATTCTGCCTGAAGAATTTGAGCCCCGTTACGTCGGCTACAACATAAAGAAGAATTTTTTCAACGGGCTGTCAGCGGCGGTCTTCGTCCTTATCCGCGGGTTCCGTTCCCAACTCAGCCTTCAGCCACATAAATAGAGCCGGTCCGAAGCAAATCGCGACTCCCACGGGCATGGCGATCACGCCCCAAATCGACAAATCGCCGTTCAAAAGAGATAAAAGATTGTCCATAACGGCAGCTTCAGATTTGCCGGGCCCAAACCGAATGTAAAGAAGCGTTTTACCGCGGAGAACTGGGGCGGGTTCTCCACAAACCTCCCTCTCCCGGCCTGCCGGCCACCCTCTCCATGAACCGGGTGGGGCGAGACTCCGTCGAGCCCTGATCTCCAATGGATACAAATTAGGGCTCGACGGAGTCTCGCCCCACCGAAGATCACCCGACAACGATGTTGACCAGTTTCCGGGGCACCACGATTACCTTCTTCACCGTCTTGCCTTGGATGAACTGCTTCACCTTTTCACTGGCGAGGGCGGCGGATTCGAGTTGTTGCTGACTCGCGTCGGCAGGCACCTTGATCACGTCGCGCAGTTTGCCGTTCACTTGCACTGGAATTTCCAGGGTATCCTCGACCAGCAACGCCGGATCGTATTTCGGCCAGGGCGCGTAACTCAATGCGGAGGTCGGAGTGGGGAATTCGGAATGAAGTTTGGCGCACAATTCCTCTGCGAGGTGCGGCGCGAAAGGATGGAGCAAAATCAGAAAATCACGCAACACGAAACACGGCTTCGTCTCCCATGTTATGGCGTCGTTCACAAAGACCATCATCGCGGCAATGGCAGTGTTGAAGCGGAGATGGTCCAGGTCTTCAGTGACTTTCCTGATGCAGGCGTGGAGTGTCTTGAGTTGGGCGGGCGAAGGCGGCGTGTCTTCGATGCCGGGACGGAGCTTGATTAACTCCAGCAAATTGGGTGCTTCGGGTCTTTGGGTATTTGCAATGGTTTCGGCCTGTTCAAATTCCGTGTCGCTTTCTTCGTCCACGAACAAGCGCCAGACGCGGCCCAGGAATTTGTAAACGCCAACGACGCCTTTCGTGCTCCACGGTTTCGCGTCCTGCAGCGGTCCCAGGAACATTTCGTAAAGGCGAAACGCGTCTGCGCCATATTCGTTTACCATGTCGTCCGGGTTGACGACATTGCCGCGGGCTTTGGACATCTTCTGATTGTCTTCGCCCAGGATGAGTCCTTGATTGACGAGTTTGAAAAACGGTTCCGGCGTGGAGACGCAGCCGAGGTCGAACAACACCTTGTGCCAAAAACGGGCGTAGAGCAGGTGCAACACGGCGTGTTCCGTGCCGCCGACGTACAAATCCACGCCGGGTTTCGTTGAATCGTTGAATCGTTGAATCGTTGAATCGGGAGACGGTTGAACGGCTGCCGCGCCCATCCAATATTTTTCCGCCGCTCCGCCGCAAAACGTTTGATCATTCTTCGCGTCGAGGTAGCGGAGGTAATACCAGCAACTGCCGGCCCATTGCGGCATCGTGTTGGTCTCGCGCCGCGAGCCATCGGGCAGGTTCACCCAGTCCTTTGCGCGGGCGAGCGGCGGCTGGCCGTCGGGCGTGGGCTTGTAATCGTCGAGCGGCGGCGGCAGCACGGGCAGCGCCGATTCCGGCAACGCCTCGTGAAACCAATTGCCGCCGGCGTCCTGTTTCCAAACGATCGGGAACGGTTCTCCCCAGTACCGCTGCCGGCTGAACAGCCAGTCGCGCAGTTTGTAGTTGATGGTGCGTTTGCCCAGTCCTTTTGATTCGAGCCACCCGGTGATCTTCTTTTTGGCTTCGGGCGTGGGCAGTCCGTCGAGGGAAATCTCGGCGTTGGCTGAATTGATGGCAGTTCCTTCGCCAACGAAAGCCTTTTGTCCGAAGTAGGCATTGGTGTGAGAATACGTCTCGCGAAGTTCTTCAATTGCAGTTCGGTAAATCTCCTGGACGTCCTTGGGCACATTCGTCGAAGGTCCAAAGTTGTGTCGTAACCAGTCGTCCGGCGGCATGACTACGTTTTGAGTGGGGATTTCGAACTTTAGAGCGAATTCCATGTCCCTCTCGTCATGCGAAGGAACGGCCATGATTGCGCCGGTGCCGTAGCTCGCGAGCACATAGTCCGCGATCCAAACAGGAATCCGGTGTTGATTGGGCCACAACGGGTCATTTGGGTCGATGGCCGGATTGATCGCGTAAGCACCGGTGAAAACGCCGGTCTTTTCCTTTGCAAGCTCAGTGCGTTCGAGATCGGACTTCCTGGAGACTTCGGCTTTGTAGGCTTCAACTGCGGCGCGTTGTTCCGATGTTGTGATGACGTCCACGATTTTGTGCTCCGGGGCGAGCACCATGTAAGTCGCGCCAAAGAGTGTGTCGGGCCGCGTGGTGAAGACACGGATCTTGTCGGTAGGGACGCCGCGCTGCGGCGTCCGGTCGTCGCAGCGCGACGACCCTGCCACTTCAAAATCCACCTCCGCCCCTTCGCTGCGCCCAATCCAATTCCGCTGCATTTCCTTGAGCGAATGACTCCAATCAATCGTCTCGAGGTCGTTGAGCAAGCGCTCGGCGTAGGCGGTGATGCGGAGCATCCATTGGCGCATCGGTTTGCGGACGACCGGGAAATCGCCCACCTCACTTTTGCCGTCCACCACCTCCTCGTTGGCCAGCACCGTGCCGAGCGACTCACACCACCAGACTGGCGCTTCCGTCACGTAAGCGAGACGCTTGGAGTCCCGGTAGGCGCGGCGTGCAGATTCACTTTCCGCAGGACAGGCGTCGCGCCTGTCTCCATCCTTTGAATTTTCTTTTGAACTTTGAGACAGGCGCGACGCCTGTCCTACGTTGCTGGAATCACCTTCCAATTCCGGCGGATACCGCAACGTCGATATTGGTTCAGCGCGATTCGTTTCCGGATTGAACCACGAGTTGTAGAGCCTGAGGAAAATCCACTGGGTCCATTTGAAATACTTCGGATCCGTCGTGTCGATTTCGCGCGTCCAGTCGTAGCTGAACCCGAGCGATTTGATCTGGCGCTTGAAAGTAGCGATGTTTTGCTCCGTGGTCTGGCGCGGATGTTGGCGGGTCTTGATGGCGTATTGCTCGGCGGGCAGACCAAAGGCGTCCCAGCCCATCGGATGGAGCACATTGTGGCCGAGCGCGCGTTTATAGCGGGCGAGGATATCGGTGGCGGTGTAGCCTTCCGGGTGTCCAACGTGCAAACCCGCGCCGGAAGGGTAGGGGAACATGTCGAGGATGTAGAATTTCGGCGGGAGCTCTGCGGCTGAGGCCTTCTTTCTTTCCAGCGCATGACGTTTAGCAAACGGATGCCCAGGCGGGAGCGTTTCGTCCGGATTCCA
>QHPA01000244.1 GCA_003218935.1 Verrucomicrobiota bacterium | reverse complement strand
CCAAAAAGCTCGGTCTCGTGCCCGACCGGATCCTGCATGTCGGCGACAGCGCCGAGGAGGACGTCGCGGGAGCAAATGCTGCCGGCGTCAGGGCGCTGTTAATTGACCGCGATAATGCGAGCGGTGACTCCGCTCAAATTTCTTCTCTTCATCAGCTTGAACCCCTTCTTTTCCCCCCTTGAGTCAGCGAGTCACGGCAAATTGTGAAGTTTTTGGAACGGGTCGCCGGCGAACCGCTCGACATCACAACAATGCCAGACCAACCGGGTTCCCCGAGCGCGGGATCGCTTAACGATTGAAAGAATAATATCTGCGGTTAGACTGCGGGCGTTGAACGCACCCGCGGGTAGCGGCTGCCGGCAGACAGGACAAACTATGGCGGTAGAGTTCAGGGATTATTACAAGATTTTGGGCGTCTAACGCACAGCGAGCGACGAGGAGATTCGCAAGGCCTTCCGCAAACTCGCGCGGCAATACCATCCCGACGTCGCCAAAGACAAAAAGACCGCCGAAGAAAAGTTCAAGGAAATCAACGAGGCCTACGAAGTCCTCAGCGACCCGGAGAAGCGGAAGAAATATGACGAACTCGGGGCGAATTGGAAACAGGGCGCGGAGTTTCGTCCGCCGCCGGGGTGGGAGCAGCGCGCGCGGCGCTCCGGCGGTGGCGCGGCACCGTCCGGCGATTTTGAGTTTCATTTCGGCGGCACGGGTTTCAGTGATTTCTTCGAGCAATTCTTCAGCTCAATGGGCGGCCGGCGGAGCGGTGCCGGCTTTCCCGATGGGTTTGAGGAGCCTTCGCAACGAGGCCGGGACGTGGAGGCCGACATCATGGTGACGCTGGAGGAAGCCTTGAACGGTTCGCTACGTCCCGTCTCACTGCGGCGCAACACGACCTGCGAACGCTGCGGCGGCAACGGCGAGATAAAGAATCGAGTCTGCCCGGAGTGTCAGGGGAGCGGGCGAACGAGCAAAATCGAAAACTACCAGGTTAAAATTCCCGCTGGCGTTCGCGAAGGTCAGCGTCTCCGATTGGCCGGTCGCGGGGAGGCTGGGGTCGGGCGCGGTTCGGCCGGCGATTTGTTTCTGCGCGTTCGCTTCGCGAAACATCCTGATTATCGCGCGGAAGGCGATGACCTGTACTACGATCTTGACCTCGCCCCGTGGGAAGCGGTCCTCGGCACAAAAGTCTCCGTGCCGACGCTCGGCGGCCGGGTCAGCATCAAAATACCGCCAGGCGCGCAGAACGAACAGAGAATGCGCGTCCGGGGACACGGTTTGCCGTTCCGCGGCGGCGGGCGCGGCGATTTGTATGTCGTGCTGCGCGTCCAGGTGCCGGGGCGGGTGACGGAGCGCGAGAAGGCGCTCTGGGAGGAACTGGCGCGCGAATCCCGTTTCAATCCGCGGGACTAGTACCATGATAAAGAAATTTCGATATGTGTCAGGTAGGGCGCGTCACTCCGTGCGCGCCGATTCGGGGAACGGATTCGAGTCTGCGGCGCCCTGCTATTATAGCCGGGTGAGGCGAGTGCTTGGATTTGATTCGTGCGGACATGGCTGTCCGCGCTCCGATAGCCGGTTCATCGGAAGGCCGGAAAACCTTACGGCAGTTGTGGCGTGACGAGCCGGTAAAAGCGCGTGACGTTCGTCGCCGCGACCGGGTCCATCATTTCAATCTCGCCCGTGGACGGTTGCGCGGGAACGTCAGTCAACTTCGACCAGCCACCCAGGTCAACCTGTTCGCGATACTGAACCGTGTAAGTTTTGCCGGCCACGGCGTTGAAACGAATCCTAGTCGCCGCGCCGGCGGCGCCGATCGATTCGATTCTCAGATAGCTCGAGGCGTCGCGCGGGTCCGTGCCGCTTAGGTATTCCTGCAGGTTGGTCATCCCGTCCCCGTCCGGATCGCCCGAAGCGCCGTTGTCGCCGGTGGCGTCTCTGGCATCCAGACCGTGGGCCGCTTCCCACGAGTCGGGCAGGCCATCACGGTCGGTATCCAGCGGGCCGGAGCCGGCATTGGCGCGGCCGGCCGTCGGCGCCGCCGGCTGCCAGTTGACCGGGTCGTCGCCGTAGCCGGCGCTGGCGATGCGTTGCAGTGACAGACCGGTTCCGTTTGCGTTGGTGGGCCAGGGCAAGTCGTTCGCGTAAGTCACCTGGTCCACCAGGATGTAAGGAACGAAACCGGGGTTGGGACCGGGCGCAGTTTGCGGCGGATCAGGTTCGAGCAGTTTGACGCGTTCAGTGGAGTTGTCCAGCGATCCGCCGTAGGGGCCAACCACGATTGCTCCGGCGTCCAAGCCATACTTTGCCTGGAACGCCGCGAGCTGGCCCGGCTGATGGACGGGATCGAAGTTCGCGACCAGAAGGTAGCTGTCCGGCGGCAAGGTCAGGTTCGGCGGGAACAGGTAATCGATTCCACCTCCCAACTGCCAGGTGTTGGTCGGAAAATTCGGGTCATACAAAGCCACTGGCTGGTCAGTGATGTTCCGCAGCTCGATGAATTCGTCGAGCGTGTTGTTGTTCGTGCCGACCACCGGCGCCGGCTGATACATGATTTCGTTGAGGACAACCGGTCCGACGCGCGGGCCGGCGTTGGGCGCGCCCAGCGTGTTGGTAATTTGCGCGACAAAATGCTCTTCGCCAACGCTGGTGACGTAACGGCCAAACGACACGCCGTTCTGCGCGGCGCCGAATTTAAACCCGTGAAAATAGCCGGTCAGATTCGTCGCCGCGTCGCCGGAGAACAACCAGACCTCGTCCCCCAACGAACTCAGCGCGAAACTTGTCGGCGAGCCGTTGTTGAAATTGTGTTCGCCCACCATCAGAAAACCGCCCGCGGGTATGGTCGTATTGTCGGGGAAGCGGTATTTTTTCGGTTTATGGAAATCGTCGGTCAGAAACCAGCCGCTGATGTCCACCGTGTTCGTGGCGGCGTTGTAAAGCTCCACCGTATCGACCTGCGGCAAATCGGTGTGGGTGAGCGCTTCATTGATCAATACCGGCGGGAGCGCCCGCGGCGCGGGATCGTTGATGCCGGGCGAGCCGTTCACATTGCTGCTGGGCCGCCAACTGAACCGGTTGCTCCAGGTGTTCAACGGCGCGTTTTCGTTCACGATGACGAGCGAAAAACCGAAGCCATCGGTGATCGGATACCAGGAGCTGTCGTACCGGAAATCGAGAATGGGTTCGAGCGCGCTACCGACGAGGGTGAGCCGCTCGCCGGCGTTGTCCAGACTGCCCGCATACTCGCCGGCGATGTTGCTGAGGGTCGGGTAACGCGAAGAAAATGCCGCCCGGTTTTTCACGAGCAAGGCGGTTTGCCCCGCGCCGAGGGTGGTGATGCTGCTGGCGGCGGTGAAGGAGTAATCGATGCCGTTGGTGAAGCGCACGCCGACCAGATTCAGCGCGCCGGCGCCGATATTCTTCAACTCGATGTATTCAAAATCATCAGCGAGATTGGTGCCGCCCGGCGAGGGGGCGGGGTGATACATGATTTCGGTGACGACCACGGGCGGCGTGGCGACCACAAACGTCGCTGCAGTCGGGCCGGACCAGGGGCTGGAGAGCGGCGGGTTGTTCAGTCCGGTAAGGTTCTGATGATTGGGATCATACGCGCGGGCGACGACGCGCGTGTTGCCGTTCAGCGTGATGGGCGAACTATAAACCAGCGCGTCCGGCGCGACGTTCCCGCCCGGCGAACGCGGGTCGGCGCCGTCGGTCGTGTAATAAACAGTCGCGCCCACGGGGCCGCTGATGGAGAGCGTGAAACCCGGTGAAATCGGCCCGCCGTTGTTGCTCAAAACCGGTTTCGCGAGAAAATTCGTGTCCATGAAATTGAGCCGATCCCGGTACCACTGTTTCATGAAGTTGACCTCGCCCTGATATGTTCCGGGAAAACTGTAAGTATAGCCGGACATGCTGATCGTGCCGGAACGCGGCCGGGTGCTCAAGGAAGACCACCGGTTCGCTTCCCGCGGCTGCTCCTGACGCGCCTGGTTCGCGAGCGCGTCAATGTCGGCGTGGATATGGTTGGTGGAAAGCAGATTGTCCCG
>QHPA01000243.1 GCA_003218935.1 Verrucomicrobiota bacterium | reverse complement strand
ATTCTTTTACGCGACGCAAACCAGGCAAGCTCCGCCCACTTTCCTGCTTTTCGTCAACGACGACGAATTGTTCTCCGATGCTTACACTAAATATCTGACAGGCGGACTACGCCGGGCTTTCGGCTACGAAGGATGTCCGCTGGTGCTCGTTCCCAGGCCGAGGCCGAAAACAATTGGAACCAAGCGGACGTCAGCGGGGCACCGAAGGAAGCGGAGCGGTGCCTGGACACGGTAGGCTGGTTGCCAACAGAAGCTTCCGAAATGAACATTCGCGCGTTGAAACCCCTGAGCCGAGGGAAACATCGAACGTCCAACATCGAACATCGAACGCCGAAGTGAGCGAGGATTCGCGCTGCCATTCGATGTTCGATGTTGGATGTTCGTCCGGGTTCATGGAGAGGGAACACCTCCAAAAACTTGACGTGAGTTGGGGCCATGAACGGTGGGGCGAGACTCCGTCGAGCCCTAATTTTATCCATCAGAGATCAGGGCTCGACGGAGTCTCGCCCCACCCGGTTCATGGGAAGGGTGGCTTTAGCCGGGTGAGTGGCGGCTGGCACCCAAAAGACCCCGCTGCCGTCCCAATCCGCAACCGGCGGGCAGGTATCGGTTATTCGCCACTGCGAACAACCCCAAAAACCACCATCCAGCCAGCGGGTTGGAACGATTTTCAAAGGCGAATAAGATTGTTGTAACTTTTCTGAAAATTTTACTTGCTGCCACAATTGGTAGTGGCTAGGCTTACAACACTGCCCAACTAAATGGGGTTTTGGTTTGGCATCGGTGAAACGAATGGCCATGTAGTTTGAACCGGTTTTTGCTCTTTTGCTGGCCCGTCATTGTGCCGTCGCGAGCAAGGCAAACGGCGAAAGAAAACGAAAGCCTAAACCTTAGGAAATGCCATGATAGACGCACGCGATGAAGTCTTGTCCCCTGCTCCCCGCCCAATCCGCCGCCGAGCCACCTCGGCGTCCAGCCCCCGAACCAGGCAACCCGGCGCCGCTTCGACGAACAAGGCGCTACGTGTTCAGCGCATTTTTAGCAATCCGAACGTCAAGCCGTTCGACCAAATCGAATGGGAGGAGCGCACGGCCGAAATCACCGATGACAGCGGGAAGGTGATTTTCAAACAGGAAAACGTCGAAGTCCCGCAATCCTGGTCGCTGCTCGCAACCAAGGTCGTCGTTTCAAAATATTTTTACGGCGAACAAAACACCCCGGAACGCGAAACATCAGTTACACAGCTCATTCACCGCGTCTGCCGCACCATCGCAGATTGGGGTGTCAAGGACGGTTATTTCAGCCGCGCGGACGGGGAGGTGTTTTGCGATGAATTGAGCTGGCTTTGTGTCAACCAATACGGCGCGTTCAACTCACCGGTCTGGTTCAACGTCGGCCTCTACCACCAATACGGCGTTGGCAAAGACTCTGCCAAAGGCAACTGGTATTACAATCGCAAAACCGGCGAAGCGGAACGCGCTCCGACGCAATACGAATATCCACAGGGAAGCGCCTGTTTCATCCAGTCGGTCGAGGACAACATGGAAGACATCATGCACCTGGCTTACAGCGAGGCGATGCTCTTCAAATATGGCTCCGGCACGGGCACTGACCTTACCCCGATTCGATCGAGCATGGAAAAGCTAAGCGGCGGCGGCCGCCCGAGCGGTCCGTTGTCCTTCCTGAAAGTTTATGACCAGGTCGCCAATGTCGTAAAGTCGGGCGGGAAAACGCGGCGCGCGGCGAAGATGAACACGCTGCGCGACTGGCACGGCGACATCGAGGAGTTCATCGACTGCAAGCAAAAGGAAGAGAAGAAGGCGTGGGCGCTCGTGGAGCAGGGGTACGATGGTTCCTACAACGGCGACGCCTACGGCAGCGTGATGTATCAGAACGAAAACCTGTCCGTGCGCGTCAGCGACCAGTTCATGCAAGCCGCGGTCGAGGGCAAGGACTGGTGGACGCGCTCCGTGACCACCGGCGAGCTGTTGCAAAAGAAGGACGCCAGCAGGCTGCTCGAAAAAGTGGCCGAAGGCACGTGGATTTGCGGCGATCCCGGTATGCAATACGACGGCGCGATTCAGAAATGGCACACGTGCAAAGGCACCGAGCCGATTCATTCCACCAACCCTTGCAGCGAATACGTGTTCCTCAACAACTCCGCCTGCAATCTGGCCTCGCTGAACCTGATGAAGTTCAAGCGCGAGGACGGCACGTTCGATTTCGAACGTTTCAAGGCCGCGGTGCGCGTTTACATCACGGCGCAGGAAATCATTGTGGACAACGCGAGCTATCCGACGAAGTCGATTGCGGAGAACTCGCACATCTTTCGCACGCTGGGCCTCGGCTACGCCAATCTCGGCTCGCTCATCATGAGCTACGGTCTGCCTTACGATTCCGACGCCGGCCGCGCTTTGGCCGGATCCATCACGGCCATCATGACCGGCCACGCTTACGAGCAATCGGCGGAAATCGCCGGCGTCATGGGGCCATTCAAGGGCTACCGCGACGCTCGTTGCGCGCACGTCGCCAGGCCCCTCAAGCAGGACAACATCGAATCCATGCTCGGCGTCATCCAACTCCATCGCGACGCGGTCGAAGAGATTCAGCCGAGCCAGGAATTCGACTACCTCAAAGAGGAAGCCCGTACATGCTGGGACCGCGCTCTGGCGCTTGGCCAAAAGCAGGGCTATCGCAACGCGCAGGTCACCGTGCTCGCGCCGACCGGCACGATCGCTTTCCTCATGGACTGCGACACGACCGGCGTCGAACCGGACATCGCGCTGGTCAAGTACAAACTGCTCGCCGGCGGCGGCATGTTGAAGATGGTGAACCGCACCGTGCCACAGGCATTGCAGCGCCTCGGTTATAGCGCGAAGGAAATCGAAGACGTGGTCGCCCACATCGAAAAGTTCGACACCATCGAAGATGTCGAGGAGAACGGCCAGACCATCAGGAGCGGCCTCAAATCCGAGCACCTGCCCGTCTTCGACTGCGCCTTCAAGGCGTATCGCGGCAGGCGCAGCATCCATTACATGGCTCACTTGAAAATGATGGCCGCCGCACAGCCGTTCATCAGCGGTGCGATTTCCAAGACCGTCAACCTGCCGAACGAGGCGACGGTCCAGGACATCCGCAACGCTTATGTGGACGCGTGGAAAATGGGCCTCAAATGCGTGGCGATTTATCGCGACGGCTCGAAGCGCTCACAACCGCTCAACACCAGGAAAACCAGCGA
>QHPA01000242.1 GCA_003218935.1 Verrucomicrobiota bacterium | reverse complement strand
GCTGTCGATGAACGCGAGCGAAGTCCACCCCGTGCCCTGGTCCGAGCCGTTATCCAAATATTTCCAGACCGAACCTTTCGCGATGAACGTGACCGCGGACGGCGAACGCTGAATCGTGACGGTCAAGTCGTCGCTGGCTTGCAACGCGCCGTCGTTGGCGGTCAGGCGCAGCACGTATGCGCCGATGCCGGGGAAATTCGCCATCGTATTCGCTTGGTTCGCGTTGCGGAACCACACCGTGCCCGGTCCACTGACCTGGCTCCAGGCCAGAGTCAACGCGCCGGGCGGATTCGGCAGGCCGTCGTCGGTCGCCGTGCCGTTCAGCGCGACTGCCCACGGGAAATTGCTTCCAGTGAAAGGTTGGTCCGCTCCGGCGTTTACAATCGGCAGCCGGTTACCGGTATTTTCGAGGCCGGGCGAGGCTGCGCCGGGGCTGGCGCGCCAGTTGATGGGATCATTGCCGTAGGCTGCGGCGTTCAGGCGCTCGAGTGAGGGCCCGAAGCCGTCGGCATTCGTGGGCCACGGCGCGTTGTTATCATAACGCACCACATCCACATCGATGTATGGAATGAATATCGCCCCCGTGTTGGTGTCGAGGTCCGGGGCGTCCGGGCGTTGCAACGCCAGTGTCTCACCGCCGCTCTGGAGCGCGCCGGGGAACGGCCCGAAGATCGGCACGGCGACCGGCACGCCATATTGGGCGCGAAACGCCGCGGGATCACTGCCGACGACCAGCAATAATCCGTTGGGCGAAATCTCAGAGCCGGTCGGGAAATCGAAGCCGGTACCATGCAACCGCCAGGTGTTCGTGGGATAATTCGGGTCGTAAAGTTTCACCGGCGCGTTCGTGATGCTCTTCAGCTCGATGAATTCTGCATCGCCCGGCGCCGGGTGATAACGGATTTCGTTGATAACCACCGGTCCGACGCGCGGCCCGGCGTTCGCCGCTCCCAGAGTGTTGAAGGTTTGCGCCGGATACTGCGCCTCGCCGGTGCTGATGACGTAGCGGCCAAAGGTCACTCCGTTGTGCGCCGCGCCAAAACTGAAACCGTCGCTGTAGCCGGTCAGATTCCCGGCGGCATCCGCCGAGTAGAGGTAAACCTGTTCGCCGTGCGAATCGAGCCGGAAGCCGTTCGTCGTGCCCGGATTGGCGTTGAAATCGTTTTCCGTGAACACAAGGTAGCCGCCCGCGGGAACGATTTTTGGAGCGGGGACGCGGAATTTCTGCGGCACGGTTCGTTGGTCGGTCAAATACCAATTGCCGATGTCCACGTTGGTTGAATTGGGATTGAACAGTTCAATCGAGTCGAGCTGGGGCAGGTCCGTGTGCGTGAGGACCTCGTTCACCAGAATTCTCCCGATCCCCGAAGGCGGATCGTCCGCGCCGGGCGAACCGCCGATGACCGTGCTCGCCCGCCAGTTCAGAGCATTGTTCGGGTCCGGATTCAGATTGGGATTGACCGGAACCAATGAAAAGCCGGTTCCATCCGGAGAGGAGGGCCACGGCGGGCGGGTGCCATAGTTGACTGAGAAGATCGGCGCGCCTGTGACATGCACCAACGTCACCGTCTCGCCGCTGTTGGAAAGATTGTTCGTGTAAACGCCAGCCACAGGCACGCCGGGATACTTGCGCGCGAACGCCGTCGGATTGCCGGCCAGAACGATGAATTGGCCGGGCGCAACGAATGTGCCGACCGGGAAGGTGTAACTGATCCCGTTGGTGAAACGCACCCCGCTGAGTTCGAGGTTCGTGCTGGCGACGTTTTTTAATTCGATGAACTCAAAGGCGTCGCCGGCGTAGTTCGTCGTGCTCGGCGGATGATACATGATTTCGGTGAGCAGCAGGCCGGTGAAATTCTGAATGACGTAGAAGGTCGCGTCGGTCAAGGCGCTCCAAACGCCGCCACTGAGCACCCGCGACTTGATCTGCGCGCTCTGGGTGAGCGTGAGCGGCCCGCTGTAAATCAGCGCCGTCGGCGAAACCGCCCCGCCCGTCAGCCGCGGGTCCGAACCGTCGCGCGTGTAGTAAATCGTCCCGGCCGGCGCGCTCATGGTCAGTTGAAGGCCATAGGGCACGTTGCCCCCGAATTGGTTAAAGGACGGGGCCACGACGGCCGGGTACCAGGCCTTCGCCTGAAGCTGGCCCAAGACAATTCCGGGACGCTGCCCGAAGTAGTCGCCATAAACGCGATTCATTTCGGTGACCCAATCCACGTCGCGCGTCCGTGGCGTTGCCCGCTTGGCATCGCCCCAGCGTGCGGACTCGCCAACAACCGCGCCGTAGATTTCGTTGCTCCGGGTCAGGAAGCGCGCGCGACAGGCTTCCGTCGTCAGCGCGCCGCCATTGAAAAACTGCTTCTGAACGTGATCGGCCACGCGCAAGCGGAACTCGGCGTTGCCTGCCAACCGTGTGAAAATGTATTGGGGATTGCTGCGGGCCAGCGCAGTGGCGGCGCCCTGCTGTGTTGGATCGCCGGCGGGGAACGGCCCGGTGCGGTCCCGGTGAATTTCGTCATTGTTGCCCAGCGAGGATTCGTGCAGGAGCGTGTGCTCCGAGTCGTGAGCGAAGAAGCGAAAGCCGCCGTAGAGGCCCGTGCGATTGCGCACCGCAAACATGTTGTTCGGATTGGTGTTGCCAATGAACGCGGAGATCGGAGCGTCAATATTCCCCGTGAAGAAGATCACCAGCATGTAGTCAATGAGATTGTCCACGTCGAGCAGGTTCTCGTAGGCCGGATTGGGTGTGCCGTCCGGGTTCAGTCCTTGGACCTTGAAATAGTCGGCGTTGTTGGCAAACCCGTTCGTCGCCGCCATCCACAACCGGGACCAGGCGCCCATGTTGCCGTCGGTGGCGAAAATCGTGTAGCCGGCGCCCGTGTCCACCTTAACGACGTCGTAATCCTCTTTGTTGCCGCCGAAGTAACTTTCGCCGTACGCGGCTTCGGGCCGCTCGGCGGTATTGTAAAGGCCCCAATACTGCCCGTTGATGTAAAGATGGTAAAAATCCCCGCGCTCGGCCGGCTGGCCCATGGCGTATTGGGTGTCGCGCGAGAACTGGTCGCGCAGACCGATGAACCGGTAGTCCCCTTCGAAACTCCACGAGTAATTTTCAAACGTTCGCAGGTCATAGCCGTCGAACGTGTCCACGCCGCCTTGGTTGGCGAATGCCGGAAACTTTAGCTTCGACGCGCCGTATTCCGAGCGGAAAAAGAAGCGAAAAGCGTGTTTGGGATTGCCCGTGCTGCGGCTGTAGCCGCCACGAATGCGGATGCCGGCATTGATTTGGAAACCTTTCGTGCCGTCGGGATAAATCAGTTCAATCGAAGCGGGCCGTTCCCAGGCGATGCCGTCCTGGCTCGCATTCGCATAAATGCCCGTGGACGGGTCGAACAGATTCGGCGATTCGGTTACGATGGAATAGGTCGGGACCGATTTGAGGTCGTTGATGATTTCGCCGCTGTAAGCCGGATCATCCACCACGTCCGGGTCCATGCCGTAGTCCACCACGTTCGCCCCCCAACTGTCCGGCCAGCCCGGCGGCGTCTCGCCGTTCGGTGATTGGCGAATCACGTCGTTCAGAAAAATGTAGGTTTGCGTATCGACGTCTGATGGCTCAAAGCCGTCCTTGAACGCCGCGGCGCGGATGACCGTGGTTCCGCTGATTGAAATCGGGCCGGTGTACGTCGTGCCATTGCCCACGGTTGGAATCGAGCCATCGGTCGTGTAGATGATCGTGGCATTGTCCGTGGCGGTGGTGATGGAGAGGCTGAATGCCGCATCGTAAAAGCCGCGGTCGTGGTCGAATTTTGTGTCCGCGACAAACGCGTAGAAGCCGGCGCCGTTGGGTCCGCCCGGTGTCGGTGTCGCGAAATAATGGTTGGTCAGCGCGGTGATCTCGTATTCCACCAGTTCCGGCAGAATCAGAAAATCGGTGTCGTTGCTGCTCTGGTTCAGTCCTTGAATGGCCAGCACGTTGTTCCCGGTCCGCAGCGCGCTCAAATGGTCCGAGATGTTGCTCTCCTCGAACACCAGCGCCTGGTAATTCGGATGCGAGGTTGTCGCTGCTGAATTCCACTGAGGAGTCGCTGGCGCGTTGCGGCGCGCGACCTCCTGACCGTTCAACCAGGCCACAAATCCGTCGTCGTACATCATGCGCAGGGTGAGTGATTGCAGCGACGCCGGGTTCGGCACCTGGAACGGAACGCGAATATAGGCCGTGGAGTTCACACCGTTCATCTGTGATTGCAGGTCGGTGTTGATGAAGGAGCGGTAACTGATCGCGCCGCCGCCGCTGGCTACCACCGGCGACTTCACGGCCAGGCCGTCATTCGCCGTGTCGCCGACGAGACGGAAGTTTGTCGAGTCCCAAATTGAAAAGCTTCCTTG
>QHPA01000162.1 GCA_003218935.1 Verrucomicrobiota bacterium | reverse complement strand
CATGATGATGCGATAGACGGGCTGGTCGCCCGAGTAACTTCCGTTGTCCACCTGATAGAGAAGATTTGCGGTGCGTGTCGAACCGGTGGGCGCGGTCCAATTCGGATAGGTGCGCAGGTTGTTCTCGGCGTCGCGCGCCTGCAGATAAAACTCCACGATGGTGCCGTTCGGTTGCGCCGGCAGGATGGCGCCATAGATGCCGTCGCCGGCCACGCCGTCGCCGTGCGCTCCGTCGTCAAACATCGGCGCCGTGGTAAAACTCGCGGCCCCGTCCACGCGATAATCAATCGTCACCGTCAATCCATTCGTGTGTTCGTCCACGATCCGCGCGCTGACGGTCACCACATCCGTCGGCGCCGGAAGGACGGGAGTATGGGCTATCCCGGCGATCAGCGGAGCAACGTTGGTTGCCGCAATGGAGTTGGGCCGGCCGGGTGTGCCGTTGAGCGACGCGCTCGGCCCCCAGTTGTGGGCATAGGTGTTGGGCAGAGCCGGATTGATCAACTCCAACGAACTGCCCGCGCCACCGTGTGGAGCGGACCATTCCCAGCCCAGTCCACCGTAATGGTCGAGCGCGCCCGCCACACCACCGGCGCCGAGCACGCGCGCCGCCCAGTCGCCTTCGGCGTAGAACTCGATGCTGTTGATCACGTGACCGGTGTTGTCGCTCAACTCCAAGCTGTGCCCCAGAGTGCCTGCCCAGCCGGCCACGAAGTTGGCCACGCCGGGATGTTTTGCGGCAAAGGTCGGCCCGTCCGCCTCCACGACGAGATAGCCGCCGGCAACCAGAACAGTGTTTGTCGGAAACGTAAACGCGACGCCTTTGGTGATCTGCCAACCCGACAGGTTCACGGCGGTGCTGCCGGCGTTATATAGCTCGAACCATTCCTCGAGCACGTTCGTGCTCGCCGGATGAAACATAATCTCATTGACGATCACGTCACCGGCGAATGCCGATGTCGCGCCGGCCAAAAAAACGAAAATTCCGCAGAAGAACTTCACGGCGGTTTGCATATCGGTATAACTCGAGTCAGCCGGCGAACTGGCGCGCCCCGCAGGCGGGACCGCGCAAACTGGAGGAGAGACAAAACGGTGTGTGAGGAGTGAGCTTTTGCGTTTTCATTGTTTCATGACGGATTCACTTTCACGCCGTGCGGAATCGCGTTCCCGGCCGAGCCACGCGAGCGATCGTGAAAAACAGACGACCCTCATACTTCACACCAAAATGGAGGACTGCAACAATAGTGTTAATTAAGAACGAGCAAATTCTGTTCCGCAAACCGGCGATTTCGAGCTATTTTTCCCTAGTATTCAGATAATTGCCGCGGGCGTTGACGTAATTTTTCATCAACTGGATGCATCCGTTGAAATTCTTGCTGACGCCCGGTTCCTTCGGCCATTTATAAAAGAGGCCCTGCCCTGACTTGCTCAACGCGGAGCTATCCGTGTCTCGAGAAAAATCACCGCGGCGGGAATTGAATTTGCTCCCACGCATCAACGTCGAAATCAGCATCGCCCAGGCCAGAGCGCTAAGCTGACCAGCTTGGCGAAATCGCAGCTTGACAAGGCATTGCATCAGATCAAGACTTAGTAAACTCCACCACGAGTGCCGGCTGCGCGCGAGGGCGCGCGTGAAACAGGACAAGCGCTTATGTTGACGATCTATGGCCCGAAACAACGGTTCTGCGACGGAATCTCGCGTCGCAATTTTCTCAAAATTGGCGCGCTCGGTCTCGGTGGCCTGACGCTGCCGCAGCTCCTTCAGGCCGAAGCGCAATCCGGCATCCGCCGTTCACATAAAGCGGTCATCATGATTTTCCTGCCCGGCGGGCCGTCGCATCAGGACATTTTCGATCTCAAGATAGATGCGCCGTCGGAAATCCGCGGCGAGTTCAGACCGATTTCCACCGCCGTCCCTGGAATCCAAATCTGCGAGCATCTGCCGCGACTCGCCAAAATGATGGACAAACTGGCCCTGGTCCGCTCGATGGTTGGCGCCGAGGACCGCCACGATGCCGTCACTTGCCTGACCGGCCGCCACCCGCGCGGGGCTCCGCTGGGCGGCTGGCCTTGTCTTGGCTCAGTGCTCTCAAAGCTTTACGGCCCGGTGGACCGGTCGGTTCCGCCCTTCGTCGGCCTCGCCCCGAAAATGGGCCATATGGAGTGGGCGGACAACGGCGTGCCCGGCTTTCTGGGAGTGGCCCATGCGCCGTTCCAGCCAAATAAAGGCAGCGGCAAGGACGACATGGTGTTGAATGGCGTCACGCTTGATCGCCTCGCTGATCGCCGGGCGTTGCTCGCCAGCTTCGATAAGTTTCGTCGCGATCTCGACGGCAGCGGCATGATGGAAGGGCTGGATGCTTTCAATGAACAGGCCTTCGGCATCCTCACCTCCAGCAAGCTTCTCAATGCCCTCGACCTCGATAAAGAAGACGCAAAAGTCCGCGACCGCTATGGCAAGGGCGACCCGAAGAATCGCGACGATGGAGGTCCGAAGCTGATGGAACATATGCTCATCGCCCGCCGACTGGTCGAGGCTGGCGCGCGCTGCGTCACCCTCGCCTTCAGCCGCTGGGACCATCATGGAGACAATTTTGGCGCGCTGCGCCAGGACCTGCCGCTGTTTGACCAGGGCGTCAGCGCGCTCGTCGAGGATTTGCGCCAGCGCGGTCTCGACCAGGACGTTTCCCTCGTCGTCTGGGGCGAGTTTGGCCGCACCCCAACCATCAACAAAGACGCGGGACGCGATCATTGGCCGCGCGTGTCGTGCGCTTTGCTGGCCGGCGGCGGGATGAAGACCGGTCAAGTGATTGGCGCCACCGACCGGCTCGGCGGCGAAGCGACTGAGCGTCCGGTTCAATTCGGCGACGTGTTCGCGACGCTTTATCACAACCTCGGCATTGACGTGGGCAAAGTCACCGTCAACGACCTCAGCGGTCGTCCGCAATACCTCGTGGACGCCGGCTGCCAGCCGATGAAGGAACTCGTTTGAAATTGCCAAAGCCAAAAGCCCAATGCCGAAAGAATTCCCAAATCCAAAGAACCACTGCGGACCTGGGCTAAGACCGCCGAAGCCGTCTGGAATTTGGAACTTTGTCATTCTTTGGGAGTTGGGCCTTGGTCCTTGGAGCTTAACGGCATGTTGACCATTTACGCTAAGTCACCGGACGGCCCCCGCTTCTGCGACGGCATCTCCCGGCGGAATTTTCTGAGGATCGGCGCGCTCGGTCTCGGCGGGCTCGCCCTGCCTCAACTTCTCCAAGCCGAAGCCAGGTCCGGCATCCGCAATTCGCACAAAGCGGTCATCATGATTTATCTGCCTGGCGGACCGCCGCACCAGGACATGTTCGATTTGAAGATGGACGCGCCACTGGAAATCCGGGGCGAGTTCAAGCCGATTCCCACCAACGTCCCGGGCATCCAGATTTGCGAACACCTCCCGCGTCTGGCGAAGATGACGGACAAACTCGCCATCATCCGCTCCATCTCCGACGCCGTGGACGATCATTCCGACTTCCATTGCCTGACCGGCCGTTCGAAACGAAATCAGCCCCCCGGCGGCTGGCCGTCGTTCGGCTCGGTGGTTTCCAAACTGCTCGGTCCGACCGACCCGGCTGTGCCGGAATTCATCGGTCTCGAACCGAAGATGCAGCACCTGCCTTACAATGACGCCGGCCCCGGTTTTCTTGGCGCAGCCCATCGCTCGTTCCACCCGGAAGGCAACGGCAAGCAGGACATGGTGCTCAACGGCGTGACGCTCGACCGGCTCGCGGACCGACGCGCGCTGCTCGCTGGTTTCGACAAGTTCCGCCGCGACGTGGATGCCAGCGGGTTGATGGAAGGACTCGACGCGTTCAACGAACAGGCCTTCGGCGTGTTGACTTCCAGCAAACTGCTCGAAGCGCTCGATTACCAGCGCGAAGACCAACACATGGTTGAGCGTTATGGCAAAGGCGATCCCAAACCCCACGGCGACGCTGCGCCGATGTTGATGGAACAATTCCTCGTCGCCCGCCGCCTCGTTGAAGCCGGCGCGCGTGTCGTGACCGTTGCGTTCGGTTTCTGGGATTATCACGGCAACAATCACCAGAACGCAAAAGCCGACCTCCCGCTGCTCGACCAGGGCGTCAGCGCGTTGGTCGAAGACCTGCACCGGCGCGGTCTGGAAAAGGATGTGTCCGTTGTCGTTTGGGGCGAGTTTGGCCGCACGCCTACCATCAACAAGGACGCGGGCCGCGATCATTGGCCGAAAGTCACCTGTGCGGTGCTCGCCGGCGGCGGCATGAGGACCGGCCAGGTGATTGGCGCGACCGACCGCTGGGGCGGCGAACCAACTGAACGGCCCGTGCTCTTTGGTGATGTGTTCGCGACGCTGTATCACAATCTCGGCATCGACGTGAGCAAAACGACCATTATGGATCTGGCCGGCCGCCCGCAATATCTGGTCGATGCCGGCTGTCAGCCGATGAAGGAATTGATTTGAAATGACGAATGACGAAACCCGAATGCCGAAAGAACTCCGAAACCCGAAACACGAAGAACCTGCATCGCGGAGAAAAATCCGCTTTTCCGAGTTTCGAGTTTCGTCATTCAATCGTCATTCGGATTTCGTCATTCGTCATTTAAGAAGTGCTTCTCCGCTCGGCACCCTGCTCGCCGTTGTTCTGTTGCTGAGCGTTTCAACTTTCGTCAAAGCCGCAGCCAAAGAGTCACCCGGAAACCTGCTGAGCCTCGAATTTCAGCTCCCTTCTGCTGATGCGAAGGATTCCGATCCAACGCTTCACTTGCGTGGACAGGACGCGCGTCAACAATTGTTGATCACGGCAAAATTCGACAGTGGCGCGCTCGATGACTTCACCCGCCGGGTCGGCTATTCAGTTTCACCGGCCAATGTCGTCAAAATCGACAAAGCAGGCAGAGTGACACCGCTGAGTGATGGTTCAGCCATCATCACGGCGAAAGGCCCGGACGGTTTGAGCGCGACGTTGTCCGTCGTCGTGGAGCATTTCAACGAAGTCGCGCCGGTCAATTTTCCGAATCAAATCGTTCCCATTTTCACCAAGACCGGGTGCAACGGCGGTGGGTGCCACGGAAAATCGAGCGGCCAGAACGGGTTTCGATTTTCGCTGCTCGGCTTCGAGCCGGCGGAGGACTACGAGCACCTCGTCAAGGAAGCGCGGGGTCGGCGACTCTTTCCGGCGTCGCCGGAAAACAGTCTGCTGCTGCTCAAAGCCACCGCAACGCTGCCCCACGGCGGCGGCAAGCGCCTCGACCAGAACTCCGACGACTACAAACTCCTGGTTCGCTGGATCTCCGAGGGAATGCCTTACGGCAAAGCCAGCGATCCGACCGTGACCGGCATCGAGGTGCTCCCGAAGGAGCGCATCCTGCCGCTGGGCGGCGAACAGCAGCTCGCCGTGATTGCGCACTACACAGACGGCTCGACCGAAGACGTCACCCGCAGCGCGCTTTACGAACCGAATGACAAGGAAATGGCGAAGACGGACGAAACCGGCTACGTGAAATTGTTCGAGCAGCCGGGCGACGTCGCGGTGATGGTGCGTTATCAGGCCAGGGTGGCGGTCTTTCGGGCCACGGTTCCGCTCGGCGCCCCGGTCGCGCAGTTGCCGAAGCCAAAAAACCTGATTGACGAATTCGTGTTCAAAAAGCTGAAAGCAGTCGGCGTTCCGCCGTCGGAGATTTGCGACGACGCCACCTTCCTTCGCCGGGCGTGCCTTGATATTGCCGGTCGTCTGCCAACCACGGCTGAAGCGCGAAAATTTCTCGCGGACAAAAACCCGGCCCGACGCGACCAGTGGATTGACACGCTGCTCGACAGCGCGGACTACGCTGATTACTTCGCGAACAAATGGACTGCGCTGCTGCGCAACAAACGGACGGATGCGAAACAGACCCGGAGCACTTACGCCTTTCACGCCTGGGTGCGCGACAGCCTGCTGGAGAACAAACCATACGACCGGTTCGTGCGCGAGCTGCTGGGCGCTTCGGGTGACGTTGAGGACAATCCGGCCGTCGCCTGGTACCACCACGTGCGCGAGCCGCAGGCGGAACTGGAGGACACCGCGCAGCTTTTCCTGGGCATGAGGTTGCAGTGCGCGCAGTGCCATCACCACCCGTTCGAGAAATGGAGCCAGCAGGACTACTACAGCTTCGCCGCTTTCTTCAGTCAGGTGAACCGCAAAAGTGGCCTGGAACCGGGTGAAGAAATGGTCTTCGCCCGCCGCGCGATGCCAACGGCCACGAACAAAAAGACCAAACAATCCGTTAAACCCGCCGGACTGGGTTCAAAACCGCTGGACCTCACGCCCGATGATGACGCGCGGCAGGCGTTGGCCGATTGGCTGACCAGCAAGGACAATCCCTTCTTCGCCCGGTCGCTGGTGAACCGGTATTGGAAACATTTCTTCAACCGCGGCATCGTCGAAGCGGAGGACGACATGCGCGAGACCAACCCGCCGACGAACCCCGAACTGCTCGACGCGCTCGCGAAATATTTCTTCGAGAGCGGCTGCGATTTGAAAAATCTGGTGCGCACCATCTGCCGCTCGCAGGTCTATCAGCTCAGCGCGATTCCGAATCAATACAACAAAGTGGACAAGCAGTATTTCTCGCGCTATTACCCGAAACGCCTGACCGCCGAGGTGCTGTTCGACGCCGTGAATCAGGTGACCAGGACCGAGAGCAAGTTCGACGGCCTGCCGGCCGGCACGCGCGCCGTTTGTCTGCCCGACAACAGTTTCAATGCCAGTTCGTATTTCCTCACCGTGTTCGGCCGCCCCGATTCATCGAGTGCTTGCGAATGCGAACGATCGCAGGATGCCAGCCTGGCGCAAAGCCTGCATCTGTTGAACGCGCAGGAAATTCAGGACAAGCTGGCCAACGACCAGGGCATGGCCGCGGCGCTGACCAGCGACACCAAACGCGGAGACGAAGACAAAATCCGCGAGCTTTACCTCTCTGCCTTTGCGCGCGAACCGAACGAAAAGGAAATCGCTTTGGCCGAGGAGTACCTCGCCAAAGAAACGCGGAACAAAAGCGACAAAGAAACGCTCACAGGTAAACGCCACGCCTACGAGGACATCATCTGGGCGTTGCTCAACACGAAGGAGTTTCTCTTTAATCACTAACGAAAGCCGTAATGCCGTCCGTCAGCTTGAACATCGCGCGCTATTGTCCGTTGTTGGCGGCGCTGCTGTGCGGAACGCAGCTTTCCTTTGCCCAGCTTCCCGCCGCCCGTTTGTCCACGATTTTCCCGCCCGGCGGCAAAGCGGGAACGACCTTCGAAGTCACCGTGACCGGTTCTGACCTCGACGACGACGCCCAGCTCCACTTCTCGCACGCGAACATTACCGCCAGGCAAAAGGTCGCCGACAAGACCGGCGAGCCGGAAGCGAACAAGTTCCTCGTGACGATTGGCGCGGATGTGCCGCCGGACGTTTACGAAGGGCGCGTCGTCGGCCGCTTTGGCGTTTCTAATCCGCGCGCGTATGCGGTCGGCGATCTGCCCGAAACCCCTTCTCCCGCCACCAACCATGCCGTTGCGTCCGCAGTCGAGGTTCCGCTCGGGACTGTGGTGAACGGTCGCGCCGAAGCCAACGCTGTGGATTACTTCAAGTTCGCCGCCAGGAAAGGCCAACGCGTGCTCATCGAATGCCTCGCGAAAGAGATTGATTCACGGATGGATGACACGCTGATTTTGTATGACGCCGGCGGCCACGAACTCGAACGTCAACGGCGCGGCGGCTTGCTCGACTTCATCGCGCCGGCAGACGGCCAGTTTGTCCTCGCCTTGAGCGATTTCATCTATCGCGGCGGCAGGGAATATTTTTACCGGCTCACCGTCGGCGCGGGTCCGCACCTGGATTACATTCTCCCGCCGTCGGGTCTCCCGGGCGCGAAAGGCAATTACACGCTCTACGGTCGCAATCTGCCCGGCGGCAAACCCGCCAGAGGACAATTCATCGATGGCAAGCCGATCGAGCAACTGTCGGTGGAAATCGAATTGCCTGGCGATACGGCGACGCAGCAAAGGCTGCCAGGGAGCGTCGCGTCCAAGCCGGCGGCGATTGCTCTCGATGGAATCCAATACCGGCTCCGAACGCCGCAAGGCGTTTCAAACCCGGTGTTGCTGAGCTTCGCGACCGCGCCGGTCGTGGCCGAACGGGAACCCAACGACAAACCGCAACAGGCGCAGAAAATTTCACTGCCGTGTGAAGTTGTCGGCCAATTTTATCCGGCGGGCGACAAGGACTGCCTTACCTTCGACGCCAGGAAAGGCGAGGTTTATTGGATTGAAATATTTTCGCAACGGCTCAATTTGCCGACCGCGCCCTTCGCTCTGCTTCAGCGCGTGACCAAAAACGACAAAGGCGAAGAAAACGTTTCGGACACGCACGAGTTTTACGCTGCGGACACCAACCTCGGCGGGCCGGAATTCAACACGACAAGCCGCGACTGGGCCTGGCGATTTGAAGCGAAGGAGGACGGGGCCTACCGGCTGGAAGTCCGAGACCTGTTCAATCGCTACGAAAGCAATCCGCGTTTTGTTTATCGCTTGTCGCTGAGCAGAGAAGCGCCTGACTTCCGGCTCGTCGCTTTGCCCCAGGCGCCGCCGCCGCTGAACAAGGACGCGAAAGAGGCCCCGCTTTGGACGCCGTTTCTTCGGCGCGGCGAAACCGTGCCCATCAAAGTGCTGGCATTTCGGCGCAACGGTTTCGACGGTCAAATCGATCTCAGCGTCGAAGGTTTGCCACCGCGCGTCGCGTGTCCGCTCGCCAAAATCGAAACCAATAAAACGTCCGCGTCGATTTTCCTGTCGGCTGCGGAAAATGCCGACAGTTGGTTCGGCCCAATCAAAGTTGTCGGCAAGGCGAAGGTGGGTGACAAGGAAGTCGTGCGCCTGGCACGGAGCGGCTCGGTCACGTGGAATGTTCCCGACTACAACAACGAGGCCGTTCAATCGCGATTGACCCATGACTTCTTTCTGGCGGTCAGCAGTGTTGAATCCGCGCCCATCACCATCGAACCGGCGGAGAACAAGGTTTGGGAAGCAAAGGGCGGCGGCAAACTCCATATACCGCTCAAGCTTACGCGCCAAAGCGAGTTCAACGAAAGTTTGAAACTCAAAGCGACCGGTGTCGCCGGACTCGATGGATTAGGGGAATTGGACGTTGATGGAAAGACCAACGCGGCCACGTTGGAAATAGACCTCGCGCAGAACAAATTGCCGCCGGGCGACTTCACGGTTTATTTGCAGACACAGACCAAAGGGAAATACCGAAACAATCCCGACGCAGCGAAGGCAGCGGACGAAGCCGCCAAGCAGGCGGAGAAATTCGCTGCCGAGTCGGCGGCCGAAGCGAAGCAAGCGGTTGAGGCAGTCGCTGTCGCCGTCAAAACCGCCGACGAAACCGCGGCCCAGGCCAAGTCAGTCTCGGAAGGCGAAAAATCCGACGCGGAAGCCAAAGCCAGAGCCGCCGCGGATGCCAAAGCTGCCGCTGAAAGGACCGCCAGGGAGGCAACCGCCAAAGCCAAGGAGGCCGAGGAGAAAAAGTCGGCGTTGCAGAAGCGCGCGAAGGAATTCGAAGAAAAGGCCAGGCCGCGCGAGGTTACCATCACGGTTTATTCAACGCCCATTACGATTCAGGTGGAAGCGGCAGAGAAGAAATGATTTCGCGAGTTGCATGGAGCCACAATGGCGGGAGGACGGACTTCAACATCCGCCTTGTTTTCCTGCTCGTGCAACGCATGGGGAAAACCGCTCTGTTCCATTCGCAATGCGCGGCGACTTTGCTCGTCCTGGCATTTTTATCCCTCGTTCCAATTCGCGCGGACGAAAAGAAGTCCGAGGAGAATCGCTCCAGGCCCATTGCTGTCGCCAGAATCAAACACCCGGCGCCAGTGGATTTCGAGAGGGAAATTTTGCCGATTTTGAAAAACAATTGCCTCGCCTGCCACAATAAAACCACGGCAAAGGCCAGGCTGATTCTGGAAACGCCTCAGGCCATGCTCAAGGGCGGCGATTCCGGTCCGGCCATCGTGCCAAAGCGCGGCCACGCCAGCCTGCTGCTCAAGGCCGCGTCGCATCAGCTTGAAGATACCCTCATGCCGCCTTCCGAAAACAAAGTTCTGGCGTCCGACCTGTCGCCGGAGGAACTCGGCCTCATCAAACTCTGGATTGACCAGGGCGCGAAAGGCTCCGCCAGCATCGCCCGACCCATCGAATGGCAGCCGCTGCCCCAGGGGTTGAATCCGATTTACGCCGCAGGGATCACGCCCGACGGCCAATTCGCCGCCTGCGCGCGCGCCAACCAGATTTTCATCTACCATCTGCCATCCCAACAGCTCGTTGGCCGGCTCACCGATCCGCACTTGGTCAAGTCCGGCCTCTACAACAAAACCGGTGTGGCGCACCGCGCCATCGTGGACGCGCTCGCCTTCAGCTCCGACGCCAACCTCCTCGCTTCGGGCTCCTATCGTGAAGTGAAAATCTGGCGGCGGCCGAAGGAAGCAACCGAATTAAAACTCGCGTCCGTTGCAGTGCTTGCCCTTGCGCTCGGTCCCGACGGCAAACGCCTGGCTACCGGTGGCCATGATGGGCGCGTAAAACTGTGGGATTTGACGAAGGGCAAGCTCGCGAAAATTCTTCCCGCTCATCAAGGCGAGATTCACTGTCTCAAATTCTCGCCGGACGGCTCAAAGCTTTGCTCCGCTTCCGCTGACAAGACACTTCACGTTTGCGAAGTGCCGGGCGGCAACCTCATCGCTCAAACTCAACTTGACACCGGGATAAATGCTGTCGCGTGGCTGGCTGACGACCAAATCGCTTCCGGTGGCCCGGACAAGTTGATTCACATCTGGCATTTCGACGCAGCCAAACGCGAGTTAACAACGGTCAAAGAACTCCAGGGACACGAACAGACAGTCACGGCTTTGGACGTCGTCCCGCCGGCGCGCGAACAGCTTATCTCTGGAAGCAGTGACGGGTTGCTCCGTTTGTGGGACGTCGAGACGGGCAAGGTGATTCGCGAGATGAAGCATGGCGGTCCGGTTACGGCAATTGCCGTCCGCGGCGACGCCAGGCGTTTCGCTTCAGCAGGCGCAGGCAAAATGGCGAAACTTTGGGACGCGAGTGATGGCAGGCAGATCGCCGAACTGAAAGGCGACCGTTACACGCGGGAATTTGCCGACGAGCGTGAACGCGCCCTCGTGTTCGCCAAAGCGGAGGTTGATTTTCACAAAGCCGCGTTGAAGTCGGCGGAGACGAATCAGACTGCGCAGCTCCAACGAGTCAAAAAGGCCGCGGAAACAAGCGAAGCTGCGGAAAAAACTCTCGAAGAAAAGCAAAGGCGCTTTCTGGAAGCGACCGAAGCTCGCGCTGCCGCTGAGAAAACAGTGGAAGATTTGAAAGCAGAGCTCAAAGAGGCGGCTGACGCCTTTGCCGCCGCCGACAAAGCCGCCAAAGACGCCGAGACCGAAGTGAAGTCGGCGCGCGAAACTCCCGGACAAAACAAGGAAACGATTGAGCGATTGAGCGCCGAAGCCGCCGCAAAGTCAAAAGCCGCCACCGACGCCAAGACGGCCCTTGACAAGCTGAACACCGTGGGAGAAGAGAAAAAAGCGAATGAGAAATTGAAGTCGGCCGCCAAAACCCTCGAAGATTCCGAAAAGGAATTGAAAAAGGCGGAACTGGCCGGGTCGAATGCCCAGACCGAACTTCGTCTCGCGAACAAGGCGGCGGACGAGTCGGCCAAATCCGTGACCACCGTGAAAACCGCAATCCGAAAGGCCGAGGACGAACGAAAACAAACCGAGGCGGAATTGGAGGCCGCCAAAAAAGGAGCGCTGGAGGCCGAACAACCCATTCGCGCCCTCGCCTTCTCAAAGGACAATCTGACGCTGGCGACCGCCGGCGACGACGATTTGATTCACACCTGGAGCGCGGACAACGGAGCCGCGTTTGAGACCTGCAGGCATCACAAAGGCGCTGTGCTCGCGATCGCGTTTGGGAGCGACGGCAATCTCGTTTCCGGCGCGGCCGACCGCGCAGTCATGGTCTGGAACTTGAAACCGGACTGGAACCTGGATCGAGTGATCGGGAGTAGCGACGCCAACTCTACCTTGGAGGACCGTGTCAACGCGGTGAAGTTCAGTCCGGATGGCAAACTACTGGGGACCGGCGGCGGCGCGCCGACGGGCGGCGGCGAAATCAAACTCTGGCAGGTAGCCACGGGTAAATTGATGCAATCCTTTACCAACGTACACAGCGACGCCGTGTTCAGTCTCGACTTTTCGCCGGACGGAAAATACCTCGCCTCTGGCGCGGCGGACAAATTCGTCAAGGTCGTGGAGTTGGCGACGGGCAAAGTCGTCAGGCAGTTCGAAGGCCATACGCACCACGTGTTGGGCGTCAGTTGGAACCGGAACGAGCGGACACTGGCCAGCGCGGGCGCGGACGACGTGGTCAAAATCTGGGACTTCGTGAACGGTGAAAAGAAGAAAAACATCGCCGGTTTCGACAAGGAAGTGACCGCGATCAGTTTTGTCGGCTACACCGACCAGGCGCTGGCCGCTTCGGGCGACAGCAAAGTGCGCCTGATCCGAGAAGACGGCAACGAGGTTCGTTCCTTCTCCGGCGCGAATGATTTCGTCGAGTCCGCCGCCGTGACGCCTGATGGAAAGATTGTCATCGCCGGCGGCCAGGACAGCGTCCTGCGCGTCTGGGACGGAGCAAACGGAAAGCTCATTGTTTCTTTTCCTCCGCCCGACACGAAGCAATGACGGTCAGGAATAGGGGTCGGACTGATTCCATGTGGTCAGGAGCCTGCGGCTACTTCTTCAACTGAGAACGTGGCATTGCTGGTCATGTTGACTAGGATTAATCAACCCGCTGCTCGGAGGTCATTTCTTCAACCTTGCGTCCGGAATGGTTTCCTGTGAAATCGGCGGCATGCAAATCCGTCCACTGGGCGAAACCGGACTCAAAATCTCCGTCGTCAGCTACGGCGCGGCCTCTGTCGGCAACGAATATGGCAATCTCGACGAGGCGCAGGGCATCCGCTCGTTGCACGTTGCGCTCGATGGCGGCGTGAATTTCATCGATACCTCGCCCTACTACGGCCGCACGCTGTCGGAAAAGGTCCTGGGCAAGGCGTTCAAGGAGATTCCCCGCGACCGTTTCCTTCTCGGCACCAAATGCGGGCGCTACGACGTGGACAAATTCGACTTCTCCGCCGAACGCGTCACCCGCAGCGTGGACGAAAGCCTGCAGCGGATGGGCCTCGATTATTTCGACATCATCCAATGCCACGATATCGAGTTCGGAGACCTCGAACAGGTCCTGAACGAGGCTTTGCCCGCGCTTCGCAAACTGCAAAAGCAAGGCAAGGTCCGCTTCGTGGGGGTGACCGGCTTTCCGTTGAAGATTTTCAGATATATCCTCGACCGAACAGAACTCGATTGCATGCTTTCCTACTGCCACTACTCGCTCAACAACACTT
>QHPA01000241.1 GCA_003218935.1 Verrucomicrobiota bacterium | reverse complement strand
GCGGAAACCGGGACCGGCTCCGCCCCAGACGATCATTTCGTGGCCGGTCCAAACCGCCGTGTGGCCGGAGCGCGGCGACGGTGCATTTATTAGTGAAGTGGGCGTCCAGCGACCGGTCGCGAGGTTAAAGCGCCCCCCAGTGTTGAGTCGGCCAAATTGGTCAGAGGCATTTGTTTGCCCGCCCCAAACGATCATCTCCGCTCCGGTCCAGATCGCGGTGTGGTTGGTGCGGCCAAGGGGGTTGGCAGCCGTGGCCAGCCACGCGCCGGTCAGAGGATTGTAGCGTCCACCGGAATTGAACAATTGTCCCTGACTTCGTCCGACACCGGACCCGCCCCAGACTATCATTTCATTACCGGACCAAACGGCGGAGAACGACGATCGCGCTGATGGTGCGTTGTTGGTGCCGACCTGCGTCCAGCCGTTGGTCACCGGATTGTAGCGGGCACCCGAAGCGAGGTTTCCATTCCAGACGATCATTTCGTTCCCCGACCAGACTGCCGAAGAGCTGGCGCCCAGCGACGGCGCATTGAGCAAGGAGGTGCCAATCCAAGTGTCCGTTGCTGGATTGTAGCGGCCGCCAGTGTTGACGAAGCCATTGTTATTGAGTCCACCCCACACAATCATTTCATTTCCCGTCCACACCGCTGCGTGGGAACTGCGTCCTGTCGGGGCATTGACCATCTTCATTGACCTCCAAGTGTCCGCGGCCGGGTTGTAGCGAGCGCCCGTGTTGAGATACGCGAAGTTTGTGGCGCTGGTCAGTCCGCCCCAGACGATCATTTCGTTGCCGCTCCAAACCGCCGTATGGTCAAGTCGTCCCGTCGGAGCGCCATTGGTGGATGTGGGTGTCCAGGTATCCTGAAGCGGGTTATATCGAGCGCCGGTGTTAATCCCAGTGGAACCGTTGTTCCCTCCCCAGACAATGAATTCACTGCCGGTCCACACTGCGGAAATCCCTCCGAAAACAAAAGGCGGCGCGTTGGACATGGAGACAGGTCGCCAGAAATCCCCTACTGGATTGTAACGAGAACCACTGCCGTCCGCTTTCCAGACCATCATCTCCCCTCCCGTCCAGGCTGCAACCTTGGGTCGAGTTGTTGTTGCCAGCGGAGCGCCGTTAGTTGAAATGGCCGTCCAACTGTCGGTCGCAGGATTGTATCGGGCGCCTGTGTTCACGGGCAGGTAGTAACCGTCCATTGACTTTTGCGGGCCGTTCCCTCCCCAAATGATCATCTCACTTCCAGTCCATACAGCCGTGTGACCATACCGTGCTGCTGGGGTGAAAACTCCGACCTGCCGCCAGTAATCCACATCGGTCGTCACCTGTCCGATGCGGATGTAGCCGGCGTTTAACAAGGTGGCGGCGTTGGACTGATCAGACAGAACCAGCCCCCCGCTGTCGTGCAGGCTGTCCGCCGCCGCGTTTGTAGCCAACTGCGACGTGCCGATGGAATGTGGAGCAATGCTGGTCGCGGTGACCGCGCCGTTCGCCAGTTTGCCGCTCGTGACGGCGCCGTCAGCCAGTTTTGCCGAAGTCACGACGCCATCCGCGACGTTCGCCGCCATCATCGCATAACCGACCGCCGCGATGCGCTGGTCGGGCGAGAGTTGTTGAAAGCCGTTTGTGCCGTCGTTGAACCAGATGCGCAGCCGCACATCGCCGTTGGTGAAGATCGCGGCAGAGATCGGCGTCATGTTCGTGAGCGTCGCGTCGCCGAGCAGGACAGCGTAAAGCCCTTGCGACACTGCGATGGGCACGGCATTCGATGGTTCATTGCCGTTGGCGCTGGAGCCGTCATTACTCCAAAAACTTGACGAGCCGTCGCCGTTGACGAGCGCGAACTTGAATTCGCCGGCGCCGTTGAAGTTGACGCCGTCCACGGCCACGCGGCCCTGGAAGTTGACCAGTTGCGGAACCTGGGCGCAAAGCTGGTTCAGTGTGGAGAGGCAAACTGTAAAGAGCAGCAAGCGAACGATCCTCATAATCTGTTCCTCGTTATTCCTGGTTGATTGAGTTGACATCTCGAACTAATCAAAACGCCGGAAGGTCGAGAACTGTGCTTCTGCCCGCACACCCTGTGCGTTTGTCGGCACATGCAACCTCGGACAAATAGACAGGCATAAGTGATGCCAGGGCTCTCCCTGCTTAAGAAGGCATTGGAATTCGCCTCGTGCGCGTGAGGCTCGCGCAAAATGCGTGAACTTCATCAAATTATCGGAAAATCAACGTCGCCCGGCGGCGGAGGAGTTGCGGCGCTTACTTGTTTTCCTTGTCCAACGATTGCGAGATGAGGCTCGGCCGGGGAACGTAGCGCATGCTGCGGATGTAAAGCCAGGCCAGCGTCAACGCCACCAGCAACAGCCCTCCGGCGGCCGCCAGATACTTCCAGGCATTCGAGGCCGCCTCCGGTTGAAGAATGAGGGCGGTTTCCGGCGGCGTTGAAGAGGACGCGGGGCTTTGGTCCGTTTTATCCGTTGTCTCCGCCGTAGCGATGGCGTCTTCCTCTTTTGGTGGCGCCGACGGGACGATCGTTTTGGCCGGCGTAGAAATGTTCTTTTCCGGCGGCGCGTTCGTCTCGTTCCTTGCCAGTGCGGCGGGCGTGAGCGCAGGTGGAGAACTGTTTGAAACCGCAGCGGACCGGTTTTGAGCAGCGGCGATGTCTTGCGCGAGCGAGGACGGGCCGGGAGCCGGCGCCGGAGCTCCCGCGTTGGTCTTGCTGACTTCACCCGAAGCGACCGGATTGGAGGAGCTTTCTCCTCGAAAGGCCGGCGACGCCGGCGCGGCTGCGTTCGTTTGTTTTTTCGGAGATCGCCGCAGCGCTTCGGAGATTTCCTCTACGGTCAGCGGTTTTTTCTGCGTTTGCGCGGTTGCGGTGTTCTCTGTCGCTGTGGGTTCGAGCTTCGTTGCCGGCGAGGCTTGAGCCTGCGGTGCGTTGCTTTCTTTCTCGGACATTTCGGCTGCGGCAGTGGTGTTGGCCAGGCGCGGGATGTAAATAAGCTCCCCGCCCGGAGTGACGGCATTGGTGGCGAATTGTCCATCCTGCGCGACAAACACGGTGACGAACGGTTTTTTGGCTTTCCTCATCCCGGCTGCGTGTTTGGTGAAAATGGCGTTAATCGCCGCGTCGAACGGAGTGCCTTTCACCGGTTCGCTTCCGTCGGTGAACAAAAACGCGGTTAACGCGCCGGAGGTTTTCGCTTCTTGCGTCATCGCATCCAGCGCCTGGTTCAACGACAAATCCTTTTTGTTCAAACGTTGGCCGAGCAGAAACCGGTAGGCACGATTGGCAGCGGCGTGCCGCTTTCGCGGGTCCCACATTTCAGACGGGAAAACGTTCGTGTGAAGTCGTTCGTCGAATGTCCAGAGCCCAAAGGTGTCGCCGGCGCGCATGCGCCCGTAGATTCCGCTCAAAATCAATTGATGCGCCGTGTCGGCCGCGACGGCTTTCTGGCGCGACATGGAAGACGACGTGTCGAACAGAAAGAGGTAGCGGTAAATTGGCCGTGGCTGGGCGGCGTCGCTGGTGGAGGTATCGGCCGGCGGTGTGTCCCGGGCCGACAGATTCAGTGCCAGGCAAACGCATAGTGCCGGCAGTAGACGTCTCATGGTCTCAACGAGAGCGTTGAAAGCGTTCGCGCTCTTTTCGATTGTGATGTTTCAGTTCGCGTTGCAGTTCGGTCAGCGTCCCTTCGATGGTTTGAATGAAGTTGAGGCAACTCCACGCCATGCCGCCCAGCGAAAGCACCGTCTCCCGCTCCGCGTAATCGTCAGTGACCACCAGCACCTCGCCGAGAGCGCTGAACCGGTGCGCCGCGCGCTCAATCACGTCGTCGGCCGTTTGACCGGCCTTCGAGTAGAGGATTTCCAGTTCCGGGTCGGATTGGGTTTTTGGCGTGCCCGCAGGCGCGCCCGCGCCGTCGAAAATGACGGTGATAGGCGTGCCGACGGCATCATGGTATTGCGTGAGGACGTGGATCAATTCTTCGCGCGCAGCGGCGGAATGCCGCGGTTGGCCGGGCGCGAGCGCCGGCCAATTGTGCAGCAGACTGTAGCCATCCACGAGTATGCGCATCAAAGCCATTGCGGCAACGGTACTGGGGCAGCCGCGAAATGAGCAATGCAAATTTATTTGGACGCGGCGGCTTGACACGGATGCTCGATGTTCGATGTTGGCCACGGTGTTCACCCCACCCTAAAATCAGGTCTTCACCCCATTGTTCGCACCTCCAACAAGATTCAATCTCCTGTCGAGTGTAGGACTAGAATTGCCGAGAACTTGGGCTGAATCCGTTCAAAAATCGCGGGTAGGCCGCTTATTTTCACGGCAGTAGCCGTAAGTGAAACGACACGAAGTGTAGGACAAATTTTCGGAAAAGGTAGGATTGGCCGGACACTTACGCGGGTGGTTGGCAACG
>QHPA01000240.1 GCA_003218935.1 Verrucomicrobiota bacterium | reverse complement strand
TCCGTGTCCATCTGTGGTTGAGGATAGGTCCATGGTTGATCCGCCTTCGCTGCGGGCTATGGCGGACGGGTGGTTGATTGTTGAGGGTTGGTGAAGAGGTCGGCAGAACCATTTCCAGTTAGGGTCAGCGCGCTGCGCTGACCGGACGCCGCAGCGCGGCGTCCCTACCTTTCTGCGCGTTCGTTTGTGGAAACTCATTCTGGCAATTGTTCTCGGTCCAAAGTCTGAAGTAAGAAGCCGGATTAAATCCGTGTTCATCCGTGTTATCCGTGGTTGAGAATAGTTGATGGTTGATCCGCCTTCGCTCTGCGGGCTATGGCGGACGGGTAGTTGATCGTTGATAGGCGGAAGGCAGAAGACGGATTGAATTTTGCGTTCATCTGCGGTTGAACGAGCCCGGCATGTTCAGAAAAGCTGCGTCATCCGCGTGATCAGGACCATCGCCAGCATTCCCAGCGCGCCGGAAAACAAAACGCCATGCCATGCCATGGAACCGGCCGCGGCCGGTCTCGGAAAGTCCGGTGTTACGCCTGCCGCAAGCAACCGATCGTAGAGATGCGGATGGGTCGCGTGATCCTTTGCATGCACGGCCGGGAGGAGGCCGTCTTCGTACAGCCGCACCAGTGCTCGCGCGTAAGTTCCCGCGTCTGGCTCGTTCGATTGCGCCATGCGGTCGGCACGTTCCTCCAGCTTTTTTGACACCCTCCGATAAAAAAACGGCGCCAGCACCGAGGTGAATAGAAGCAACAAAAACCCCAACACGCCGAACGCGTGCACCATCGGCTTGAAGAATATCCAGGGCAAAAAGGTCAGCCATAAAACGTAGCGCTGGTAATAGTCGCTCCGCGCTTCGGTGAGATGCGCCAGTTCATGGGCACAGATGGCCGCGATTTCATCATCAGAAAGCAACTGGAGGAGGCGCTGAGTGAAGAGCAGCCTCCGACTGTCGGGAACCGCAAACGCCTGCGCCAGGGAGAAGCGCACCAGGTATAGTTCCTTGAAGGAGACATTCATTTTTGCTGACGTGTCGCTGGCAATATTTTGCAGTCGCGCAGGTGGCGGCAGAAGCAACCCGAGCTTTCGGCCGACGTGAAACCATCCGTCCTGCTTCCAAAGGATGCAGAGTATCAAAACAGCCGCCGCAATGATCACGGTTTGCGCGTTGAATTCGGGCGGCATCAGGGCGATAGCGGCGAGGAAGACAAGCCATACCAGGAAACGGATCAGCCAAGTCACGGCGACCTGCCGCAACAGGTCATTGAGTTGGATTCGAGGAAAGACCTCGCGATCCATCGGGATGGTTCCCGTGACTGCGCCGATGGCCGTCACAAAAGCCAGGAAAGCCCAGTGCGGCGATTCATCGGGCCACAACAGAATCACGGTCATGGTAACCACGGCAGGAAGAACCCAAAGATTGGAGACTGCCGCAATACGAACCGGATGATATACCCGCGCCCGTTCTGTCCAGTGCTTGCCTTTTGCCTGACGCCACGGAATCAGAGCCAGCCAGTTGGTGGCGAAAGCGACCGCGGCTGAGAACAGTCCGGCATAGATGAGCGTCAGGCCATGCACGGCGTGGAGTATAATCAGCGTCCCGTGAGAAGCAGTACCGAACACACAACCTGGTTCACGCCGCAGACACCGGGCTGATGGCCAAGAGTTGAAGGTTGAAGGACGAATGCGGCGCACAAGAACGGCCCGCCCTATCTTGCGATGGTAGGGCGCGTCACTCCTGTGCGCGCCGTTTCCCGGAATTCGACCACCGACGGCGGGCAAGGGATTGCCCGCCCTTCGCTCTGCGAGCTATGGCGGACGGGTGGTTGAGAGTTGATGGAGGGTGTGCCAGGTTTTGACTCTCACAACACGGCAGTGTGGTCACAGGCAAATCTGAGCACTTTACTTGGAGGCGCATTTGTTCATAAATCTGAAGCTGTGCGGGCCTTGAAAGAGAGCAAGCTCTTCTCCGGACTGCTGGCTGCGCAATTGCAGGCTCTGCAGCAGACCGCCCAACTCAAAACCTACCGAGCCGGTGATCGCATCTTCGAGGAAGGTCAACCCGGAGACGGACTGTACATCATTGTCAAAGGCAAAGTCGCAATCAGCACACTGATCGGAGAGAACCGACGCTTTGTGCTGGCCAGTCTTGGCCCCGGGGATTTTTTCGGCGAAGTGGCCGCGCTGGTTGATCAGCCCCGGTCAACCACGGCTACTGCGGAGCAGAACACCGAGGCCTATCTCGTTCCGCAACAGGATCTGCTGGCGCTTCTGGGCCGTTGGCCCGACCTGACCCTCGCGCTGTTGCAGGAATTCAACCTGCGGATTCGCGACCTTGACCGACGGTGCCTCCGGGAGATGGTCCAGGTCGAACTCCTGACGCTGATCGGGCGCCTCGCCGAGTCGATCATTCAGGAGTTAAGAGTCCCTCTTGCCGTCATTGGTGACTCGGCCGAAGTAGCGACCGGAAGCGCGTCCACCCCGCAAATGCGCCAGACGGCCAAAAACCAGATTCTTACGCAGGTTGACCGGATGAGCACGCTGGTCAGCCAACTGCTGGTATTATCGCAAGGAGCGGCGTCGACGGCCGTTCTGGATAACGCCGATTGTGCGGCACTGGTAAAATCACTGATCACCGCAATGCGTGCGGACATGGCGACGCAATGGGCGAATAATAAAAGCCCGGTCTGATTTATGCCAAAGGTGCGTGCCGCGCAGATCGCTCGACCGAGCCGGCCGGCTACGGGACGCGACAGCGCAAAGTAGTTGTCAGATAATCCAAAGGCCGTTAAAAGATCACTATGAGCCATCACTGCGGTCGCTACGAGACATTCACGAACCGCCGCGACTTTTTGAAAAAGGCCGGCGCGGGCTTCGGCCTGCTGGCGTTGGCCGACCTGTTGCAAGGCGAAGGTCTGTTGGCCGCCGACATCGAGCCGTCGCAGCCGCTCGACCCGATGTCCCCGAGGCCACCGCATTATCCTGCGAAAGCGAAATCGATCGTCTGGCTGTTCATGGAAGGGGCGCCGAGTTCGGTGGACCTTTTCGATCCCAAACCGGAACTCACGAAACGCGACGGGCAGCGCATCGACATCAACGTGTTCAACGGAAACCCGGGGCCGCTGATGAAGTCGCCCTTCGGTTTCAAGCAATACGGCCAGTCCGGCGCGTGGGTTTGCGAAAAGTATCCGAACGTGGCGAAGCACGTGGACGATTTCGCGTTCATCAAATCGCTCTACAGCGAATCGAACGATCATGTGCCGGCGCTTTACCAGATCAACACGGGCATCGCGCGGCCCGGCTTTCCGAGCGCGGGCGCGTGGATCACGTACGGGTTGGGAAGCGAGAGCCGGAACCTTCCCGGTTACGTCGTGCTCGGCAACAGCCAGGGCGTCAAGGGCGGCCCGCTCAACTGGAGCGCCGGCTTTCTCCCGACCAGTTATCAAGGCACGCTGTTTCGTTCGTCGGGCGCGCCCATTCTCAACCTCACCCGGCCCGAGCACGTGACGCGCGACGACCAGCGGGCGCAACTTGACTTCCTCAAGCAGGTCAACACCGAACATCTCAAAGGGCACGCAGGCGAGCCGGACTTGCTCGCGCGCATTCAAAGCTTCGAACTGGCGTATCGAATGCAAATGGAGGCGAGCGACCTGACGGATTTCTCAAACGAATCGAAGGAGACGCTTGAGCTTTACGGCCTCGACCAGGACGTGTCGAAAAACATCGGCACGAAATGTCTGATGGCACGGCGACTGGTCGAACGCGGCGTGCGATTCGTCCAGGTTTACAGCGACGGCGAATGGGACGCTCACGCC
>QHPA01000239.1 GCA_003218935.1 Verrucomicrobiota bacterium | reverse complement strand
GCGAACAGTGTGAATAAACGAATAATCGTTCGGTTATCAAGGCGATTTCGTTAGCGTTTTAGTTTCCAGGGATCTGCTGGCCTGCATGGTCGAGCAACACGCGTTATGGTGCCATTTCGGTCAGGCGAGACACTTGTTGATGCGTGCCAACTTTGCTCCGACGAACTGACGCCCAGCCAAAAATCTTTCCATCGCGTAATAATTCTTCTTCCCGTTGCGACTAATCAGTTAAAGGCTCAGGACATTGAATCCGCCAGAGGAACAAAAGTTTTTGGATATGATCAACGGGAATCGCCCCAGGATTCTAAAGGTCTGCCGTGTTTATGCGTGGAACGCCGCCGACCGGGACGACTTGTATCAGGAAATCCTGTTTCAAATCTGGCGGGGATTGCCGGGCCTGAAACAAGACACTTATGCAAACACCTGGCTTTACCGGATTGCCATCAACACTTCGATCAGCTTCGTCCGCAGGCGCGCGGCTCGCGGCGGTCCGGCCGTGCCGCTCGATCACGAACAGCTCACGCACCACATTGAATCGAGCCAGACGCATGACGACGGAGCGGAGGAACAACTCGCGCGGCTTTACGACGCCATCGCGCAACTCAACGAAGTGGAGAAGGCGCTGGTCACGCTTTTTCTGGAAGACTTTTCCTACGAAGAAATGGCCGAGGTGCTCGGCCTCAGCGCGAGCAACGTGGGCGTGATGTTGCATCGCGCGAAGAAGAAACTCCTAACCTTGATGCAGGAGGCCGCACATGAATGACGAGGAACAAAAGAACCTCTGGCAGGGGCTAAAGTGCCTTTGGCAGGAGCAGAAGCCCTCAAGCGATCCGGCGCTGACAGCCGACGAGCAGATTGCGGCGATGCGGAAGAAGATGGCGAAAATGCACGAGGGATTGAATAAGACCGATTTCTGGGGATCGGCGTTGTACGCCGTGGTCACCGTCCCGTTCATCATTTACATCTTTACGACTCCGTATTTCGTAACGCGGATTGGCTATTTGATCATCATTGGCGGAATGCTTTTTGCGTCATGGAAAAGCATCCGACGTCGGCGTTCCATACCGCAACCGATTGCGGATGCACCGGTCATGGAATGGTTGAAATACGACCTGGCGAAGGTTCGCCAGCATGCCGAAGACAGCCGCACGTTGCTGTGGTGGTATCTGCTGCCGTTCCTGATTGGAATGAATGTTTCCACCTGGGGTATGAAGGTGGATTTGTTGACGGTCAAGATTCCAATGACCGTGCTGGTGGTCCTGATTGCAGGCGTCACCTATTGGCTGAACCAACGGGTGTGGCGCAACCAATGGCTTCCGATGCAACAGGAATTGGAAGCGCTCCTCAATTCCGATCAACCTGTCTTACCACCTGAACCACCAAAGAAAAACATTATGACGAAAACAATCCTCATTGGAATTGTGCTGATCTCGCTCGGCGCGATTGTGTTCGTTCGCGCGCGCGAGCCAAAAACTCCTGCGATTGAATATGCCGATCCCGTTTCACAAATGCTCGAAACCATTCGCGAGAAACACAACTTTCCCGCGCTTGCCGCCGCCGTGGTCGTGGATGGGAAAATTGTGGTGACCAACGCGGTTGGCTTTCGCAAAAACGGCGGCACGGAAAAAGTCACGGTTGACGACAAGTTCCACCTTGGTTCCGTCACGAAATCAATGACGGCCACGGTTGCTGCAATGCTGGTCGAACAGGGGAAGATTTCCTGGACGACGACCATTGGAGAAGCCTTTCCAGAATTAAAAAGTGAGATGCATCCCGACTATCTGGGCGTCACTTTGGAGCAACTTTTGTCCCAGCGCAGCGGCGCTCCGGGCGATGCGCCAGCCGATTTATGGCGCCAAGCCTGGGCCGCGACTGGCACGGCGGCGGAGCAACGACTGGCTTTTATCAAAGGGATTTTAGCGCGCAAACCGGAAGCGAAACCTGGGACGAAATATATTTATTCCAATCAGGGCTACACCATCGCTGGTGTGATGCTGGAGAAAGCCACCGGCAAAACGTGGGAAGATTTGCTGCGCTCGATGTTGTTTGAACCGCTCAGCATGACCACTGCCGGATTTGGTGCGCCCGCCTCGGTTGACAAAGTCGATCAGCCCTGGGGTCACACAAAAACAATATTTTCAGGCAGCGAGCCAGTTCCGCCCGGCCCAGGTGCGGACAATCCACTGGCGATCAGTCCAGCGGGTGCGGTGCATTGCTCGATGGGCGATCTGGCGAAATATGCGGCCTTCCATATGGCCGGAGAACGAGGTGAAAGCAAATTGCTCAAAGCGGAATCTTTTAAAAAACTGCACACCGCTGTCGCCGACAACGATGATTACGCCCTCGGCTGGATGGTGCTGAAACGCGCATGGGCCAATGGGCGCGCGCTGATGCACAATGGCTCCAATACGATGTTTTACGTCGTCGTCTGGATGGCCCCGGAAAAAAACTGCGCCGTTATTGTCGCATCAAACGTTGGGGTGGATGAGGCATTCAAAGGCTGTGATGAAGTGGCGGGAAAACTGATCGATCAATATTTTGGGAAGTAATTGAAGTAATTGTTTTTTACTTCAACGCAGCAGTGGGACGGAGTTTGCTTGGGCAATGCAACGGCTCCAAAATATGCAACAGCAACTATCGAATGCCAGACTCTCGACGTGAAAAGCAGCGCAACAGAACTCGGTGTCTGCGAGGAAACAGTCCGCCGTCTCGTGCGCCGCAAGGTCCTGCGCAAGCTGCCGGGCTTGCGCCGCGTCTTAATCCCGCGCACCGAACTCGACCCCTATCTGAATAACGGCAACCACGCCCTTCTCTCGTGAAACACTCGGCTCAAATCGAATTGCAATCGTTGGTGAGTGGTCGAGAATCTCAACGCATGAGCACGGCAGAAACGAGCACTTCAGAATTGGCCAAGAATTGGCCAAGCACGCTTGGCCAATTTACGGAAGTATGGTGGGCCCAGCAGGATTTGAACCTGCGACCAAGCGATTATGAGTCGCCTGCTCTGACCGCTGAGCTATGGGCCCGCAGCACAGGCATCCTAAACACCCTCCGCCTTCCCTGTCCACTCGCCAGGCGAAGCAGGCGACGAACTATTACGGCTTCGGCCCTTTTCGTTCATACAGCCTGGCCAACTCAACTACCAGCTTCTCCAATTGCTGATAATAATCGTCCTCTTTTATCTGACCTTTCGCGTCGCGGAGCTTGGCGACTGCCAGCTCCAGTTCATCGCGCCTGGCGCGGAGTTCCGGAGACAGCCTTTGTTCCTGTTCGCTGCGGACCAAATGAAATTGATGCGCCCGCAGGCCATCGGCTGACGCGCCTTCTTTGGCCTTCTTCACCGCGCGGATTCCCCGGAACCAATCGGCCGGCGTGCCCAAACCGTCGCCGTTGTCATCGAGCAACGCGTGCTCGGTGGCCAGCCGCCCCTCCGTGTTGTAAAACTCCGCGACGCGGCGCGACGCCATCAGGAAGGCTTCCAGCAACGACGTTTGGCCGTCTTTGTCCAGATCCGCCTGCGGGTCCGCGACGGCGCTGGAAATGTATTCGCCAAATCTCGCGTAGTTCTGCTCATAGCCGCTGCGGGTCGCCGCGATAATCACCCGGTTGGTTGCGGAAAGTTTGTTGATAAACGGGCTGCTGGCCGAAGCGCAGTTAATCACAGCGACAGGACGACGAAAGGGTTTCAGCCATTCGGCCAAATCCGCCGCCGACAAATCCGGGCCGCGCAAATTGAATTTGGCTTCTTTGCCGTCGAACGTCCCGTGACCGATGAGCACGAGCCAAAGCTCGGCGGCAGATTCCGTGGCCTCGTTCGAAAGCGCTCTCTTCAGTTGCTCCAAATCGGTCATGGCATTGGTCCCGGTCTGACCGATGGAAAGGAATCTGGCGCCTCCGTCGCGACTCGCTTTCTCCCATAGACCGGCCCAACGCGCGAAGTTGGTCGCATACTCCGCTTCGCCGGACGCGCCCACGATCAGAAGGACGATCGGTTGATCAACCCGCTCTTCTGCTGCGAGTACGAAAACCGCTGCGAGCAGCGCGGCGACCATGAAAAGGAATGACGGATGACGAATGACGCGATCCGAAGGAATGAGGAATGACGCAGCCCGAAGAAAGCAAGCGGACAGGGACCCGGCCTTCGTCATTCGGGTTTCTTTAGTCATCAGGCCTTGGTCATTCGGTCTTTCCTTACGCCATTCCTTTCCAGCGTCGCAGGCCCCACTCGGCGATGAAACATGCCAGCGCGAACACAAACACCGTTGAGCGGTGCCACAAAGGAAGCGTCCAGCTTTCAGTGATGGGTGCTTTGCGCTTCGGCAGGTTCGCGGCGAAGCTGTCCAGGCGGTCCTGCGCAATGACTTCGCCGCCGGTCTGCCGGGCGATTGTTTCCAGCAGGACGCGGTTCGGCTTC
>QHPA01000149.1 GCA_003218935.1 Verrucomicrobiota bacterium | reverse complement strand
TTGCACGACACCATCGTGCGTGACGTTGACAAGGCCGTTGGCTGTTTCGTAAACGGCCATCCGTGTCGCATCGCGGATGGAGCCGTCTGAAAAAACGGCGCGGGCGTGCAATTGGATTTCATTTGTCGGCTCGAACAGAATTTTATCAGTCGGCGAAACCTCGAGTCGTTCAAGCGTGGGCGTCCCGGGCGGATCGGGTGGCAGGCCAGCGGTGATCCAGTCACGCAGAACCTCATATTCTTCGGAATTGTTTTTGAACCGCTGGCCGCCTTCGTGGGCGATTTGCGCGGTGGGCTTGAGGAGGAGGAGGCTTTGGTCCGGGTCTTCCGGATTGGCGCGGCGACCATACGCGTCGCGCGTCAGGGCCTGGTAATCCCATTCCGGGTCTTCGCCACGGAGTGAGAGTTTGAAACCGGCCTTGCCGTTGGCGTTGCCGTGGCACTGACCGGCGTTGCAACCTGCCTTGGACAACACAACCATCACGTCGTTGTGGAAGGAGATTTTGCCTGCTGACGGATCGGCGGAGCGGGCCGGTGCCTGCAAGATGAGCGCCACGATCAGCCGCCCAAATAAGCCGGAGCCCGCGCGGCCAAGGCGCGCGAATGAACTGCGCAAAGGGGTTATCAAGTAATGAGTTCAGTCGTCCATTTTCAATTGAAAATCAAGGCCAAATTCTCCAACCGGCGCATCTGGATACCACCACCATCGTGGAAGCCTCCCGCTCCCTCTCGTTGCGAGGCACGAGCGGGGAGAGGGGCACCTTCCATCGAACTGCCGCGGCTAATTGGAATTCCCTCTCCCTTACCCACTCCTCCGTCGTGGGGAGAGGGAATCGACCAGCGGCATGGTGGTGGTGTCAAGATACGCCTTCTCCAACCCGTGGTCTGGTCTGACGCACCTTTTTAAGCTTGGGTACTTTAGCGGTTCGGGTAGAAAGTCCGGGTGTGAGCCTCAAAATTTACGCCCGCCGAAAGTGGGGCTGTCTTTCAGCCGGATTGTGGTATGGTGAGCGCATGTCAGCGACGAAAGGGCACCACACGTGAGAATCCTGATCTTTTTGCTTTGTTTCAAATTGACGTTTGCCCTCGGGGCGGAACAGCCGGGCAGGACCGCGCAAAGTCCCGGCGGCGCGGAGTCGGCCGGAAAAAGGGCGCTGGCGCTCGTTGCGCCGGACGCCAGCTCGACGAATGTCCTGGCTGCGCTGGACGATTTGATTTTACTGGAGCGCCGGTCGCGCAGCCTGCCGCCGGTTGAGGCGGTGCCCGACGAAGGGGCCATCGCCCGTTGGACGGCCAAAGTTCTGGCGGAAGTGCATTATTTGCAGCAACCGTTGAATGACGAAATCTCCTCCAGGTTTCTCGATCGCTACCTGGCGACGCTCGACAATCTGCACCTGCACTTCCTCAAATCCGACCTGGAAGAGTTTGATCAGTATCGGACCGTGTTGGACGACCTGACCATGGCCGGAAAGACCGGCCCGGCGCGAGAGATTTTCAAACGGTTCCTGCAGCGCGTCGATCAGCGCGTCGCTTATGTCGCCGAATTGCTCAAGACCGAGCAATTCGAGTTCACGGGCAACGACCGATTCTATATCGACCGCCGCAAGGCGCCCTATCCGAAGGACCTGGACGAAGCCAAACGACTCTGGCGCCTGCACTTGCGTTACGAGTATCTGCAGGAGAAGCTGAACCTCGAAAGACCGAAGGTGGCCGATGCCACCCGGTCCGGGACGAAAGAAAGGAAAAAGGAAACCAACGCTGCTCCCGTGAATGTGCGTGACGAGATCATCAAGACCCTCACCCGCCGTTATCAGCGGATTCTCCGCTTCTGGACTCTCGAGGAGGACGGCGGGGACGTGTTGCAGTTTTACCTGACGGCGTTGATGAATGTTTACGATCCGCACTCCGATTATCTCGGCAAATCCACGTTCGAAAACTTCGCCATGTCCATGAACCTGTCATTGTTCGGCATCGGCGCGCTGCTGCAATCGGAGGACGGCTATTGCAAAATCAAGGAGCTGAAGCCCGGCCCCGCGATGCAGAGCCAACAACTGAAGCCGGGCGACCGCATTGTCGGCGTGGCGCAGGGCGACGAACGTGAGCCGGTGGACGTGGTGGGCATGAAGTTGAGCAAAGTAGTGGACATGATCCGCGGGCCGAAAGGGACGAAGGTTCGTCTCACGATCATCCCGGCGGATGCGTCCGACCCTTCAACACACAAGGAAGTGGCGTTGATCCGCGACGAAATCAAATTGGAATACGAAGAGGCCAAAGCGAAGATTGTTGAAGTTCCCGGCAAGGAGGGAGCAACGATGCGGCTCGGCGTCATCGATCTCCCGTCGTTTTATGCCAGCTTCGACGTCGCCAACGCCAACGGCAAGGCGACGCACAAAAGCACGACTGAAGACGTGGCCAAATTGCTGAAAAAACTGAAAGCGGAAAACGTGGCCGGCATCATTCTCGACCTGCGCCACAACGGCGGCGGTTCGCTGGAGGAGGCCATCAACCTGACCGGCTTGTTCATCAAGGAGGGCGTCGTGGTTCAAGTCAAGGATGCGAAGGGGAATATCATCAAGGACAACGACACGGACCCCTCCGTGCTCTATGATGGGCCGCTGATTGTGCTGACCAGCCGCTTCAGCGCCTCGGCTTCGGAAATCGTCGCCGGCGCGTTGCAGGACTACGGCCGCGCGCTGATCGTCGGCGATTCCTCGACGCACGGCAAGGGAACCGTCCAGTCACTCATTCAACTGGAGCCCATTGTGCATCGGTTCAGCGATTCCACCAACAATCCGGGCGCGCTGAAGGTGACCATTCGCAAGTTTTATCGCGCCAGCGGTTCCTCCACCCAATTGAAAGGCGTGGTTCCCGACATCGTGCTGCCGTCGGTGAGTAATTACGAGGAAGTCGGCGAGGCCGCGTTGGAGTACCCGCTGGCGTGGGACGAGATTCCGAGCGCGGCATATGAAAAGCTGGACCTGATCCAGCCGGTCCTGCCGGAACTGCGCAAGCGTTCAACCGAGCGCCTGGCCATCGACAAGGACTTCGCTTATTTGCAGGAGGACATCGCAACCTTCAGGAAATATCTCGCCGAAAAGAGCGTCTCGTTGAACGAGGAAGCGCGGCTTAAGGAGATGAAGGAGAACGAGGAAAAGATCCAGGCACGCAAGAAGGAACGAAAGGCGCGCCACGAACCGGAGGAAAAAGTTTACGAATTGACCTTGAAACAGGTGGATTTGCCCGGCCTTCCCCAGCCGCCGGCCAAACCCACCGACTTATCCGGGGCAGAAACGAAAAAAGATGACGCCAGCGCCGAAGATGAGGATGTTGATCCCGTGGACAAGGTCCCCGCCGTGGACGTCACTTTGAAGGAAACTAAACGGATCCTGCTGGACCTCGTCGCGTTGTCAAACAAGGAGACCGCCGTCGCCGTGCATAATTGAACCAGCCGCGGTTTGAGATTTCCCTTCACCTTTTCCGGGCGGCCAGGAGCGCCGAAACATATCCCCAGGCGATGCCAACGGCGAAGCCCACGCCGTGCGCCGCGTTGGCGACGTATGGAAAAAGTCCAGCCAGACAGAGCACGAACCAAATCACCGCCATCGTCACCGTGCTGCTGT
>QHPA01000148.1 GCA_003218935.1 Verrucomicrobiota bacterium | reverse complement strand
GGTTGACAACGACGAAATCGCCGTCGTTCAACTGGGCGATGCCGGCAAAGTCCGCTTTGACGGACGGGTCCGCCACGGCCCATTTTGCCCGACCCGGCGCGAACGAGACGGCTTCAACCACGTGTTTCTTCGGATGAATCAGCACGTTGCCAGCGTCCACCTCATCGGACGACGCAAGGACCTTCTCCGCTCCCGTCGCGATGTTCTTCTCCACTACGCGCGCTGTGTCCGAGCCGATCGATGATTTCAAAAACGCTGACTTGCCATCCACCGTGAAGTCGAGGAATTCGAGGATTTCGTCCGGACCGACCTTGATCCAGCTTTTCCACTCTGACCCCACATCGTCGCGAACACGGATTTCCGTGCCGCCGTCCGGCGTTTGAATCTGCGCCGCGCGGACCTGAAATTTCGGGTCCGCCGCCCAACCGGCGACGTCGCCCGGATTTTCCGTGTCGAGCACCAGCGCTCCGGTCTTGAGATTCAACCGATAAACATCGAACAACTCGCGCCTGCGAAGATTCAGTTCCAGCAGCAGTTCGTCCGGAAAATTCGGGTTCGTCGCGGTGACCTGAGCGCGCACGCCCTGATACGCCGTGTAATCGCGGATATTGCCGGAGACGAGGTCAACGCCGTACATGTGCCAGTTCTCGTCGCCATCAACATCCTGGAGGTAGATCACCGTCTGGCTGTCTTCCGCCCAGAAATACTGGCGGATGCCGCGCTCTTTATCGGCCGTGACGACTCTGTCGTCGTCTTTGCCGACGGTTTTGATCCAGACCTGGAGGACGTTGTTGGTGTTGGGCGCGATCCAGGCGAGGCGTGTGCCGTCCGGTGAAATCTGAGGACTGACGCGTTCCGGGTTGCCAAAGAGGACCTCGCGGGGGATTAACGGCGGCAGTTCGGCGCCGGCGGTTGAGGTGGCGGCGGTCAAGAGCGCAAAAGCGACGGTGACCACAAAGGGGTCAGTCCCACATAATCGCATGTTCATAGTCAGCCTCCGTGGCGCAGACAATTGGCAAGATAACCACTCGCCCCCATCTTCAGACGGTGCGCAATCCAGTTCAAGGTCATGGTCGTTTCGCGGCGCAACGTTTATGCCACGTTCCACGGATCGCGGTGCGGCGCATCGAGCCATTCCGACTTGCCTGTTCCACCGACGAAATTCCGATTTTTCGGGTCCCACTTCATCCGCTGGCCGTGGTAGTAAGCGAGGTTGACAAGCTGGCAGACGTTGACCGTGTGCGCACCCACTTCCACGTCGCAGATCGGCCGTTTGCGGCTGCGGATACACTCCAGCCAGTCGGCTTTGTGATCGCCGCTCCGGTAGAGGTAAACTTTGGCGTCGGCGAGGAATTCCTTGCTGATGGCCTCGCATTCATGGGCGTCGCTCGCTTTCTGTTCGGCGCCTTTCCAAAACTCGAACTTGCCGCGATTGACGTGGATTTTGCCGTCGGTGCCGTGAAACCAGATACCGTTGCCGTCTTTGTGGATGACTTCAACCCCGTCCGCGTAAAGCAGACGCACGCCGCTCTGCGCCTTATGCCAGTCCGGCGGCGGGATGATTTCGTTCGGTCCGCTCTCGTCCATGCCAAGGCCCCATTGCGCGATGTCGAAATGGTGCGCGCCCCAATCCGTCACGCCGCCGCCGCCATATTCGCGGTAGTTGCGCCAATTTGGAAAATGTTTGTGCACGCCGCGCGGGCTGAGTTCCGGGTGGTAGCCGCGTTTCGGCGCGGGACCGAGCCACAGGTCCCAGTCCAGCCCCGGCTCGACCGGTTCAGTCGGCAGATTGCACGGCACCGCCGGGCCGCCGACAGAAACGTCCACCGTCCTGATCCTGCCGATGATGCCGTTGCGCACGAGTTCGCACGCGGTGCGAAATTCCCGCGAGGACCGTTGCATGGAACCGGTCTGGAAAACGACGTTGTTTTTGCGCACCGCCTTCACCATGGATTGCGATTCGTGGATCGATTGGCAAAGGGGCTTTTCGCAGTAGATGTCTTTCTTCGCATTGGCTGCAGCGATGGAAATAAACGCGTGCCAATGGTCGGGCGTGGCAATGACAACCGCATCGATGTCTTTGCGCCCGATTAATTCGCGGAAGTCGTGATAAGTGGCGCACCCTTTGTATGAGCCGTTGGCGTTTTTGGCAGCGTAGTAATCCTCCACCATCTTCTTCGCGTTCTCGCGGCGGGTGGTGTCCACGTCGCACACGGCGAGCACCTGGTTCTGTGGGTAGGTCAAAAAGCCGCTGAGCAAGCCGCGGTTTTGTGTTCCCATGCCGATGAAACCGAGCGTGATGCGGTCGTTGGGTTTGACTTCGGCGGACTGGATGCGCGAGGGCAGGATAAAGGGCGCCGCGGCGGCGATGGCGGTGGACTTGATGAAGGAACGGCGAGAGAGGTTTCGGATCGTTTTCATAGTGTTGATCTTATTGTCCCTCGGCTGGTCGGGGCGAGCGCACTTGGGAGCCCGTTTCTTAAAGAATTCAAGGCTCGTCAGGAGCCCCGCCCGCCGGATGGGATTTATGAGACTGCTTGTAGTCGTTCTTGTTTCCGGTGTCCAGCACCAGAGCCAGTAATCTCCACTTTTGGTTTGCGGGCGGGGAATTAGAACTGGAAAGCGGACTTCCCGCTGCGCGGCGGCGGATGCCGCCCTCTGCGTCAGGCGGGACGCTCTGACGCTACACGCGAGGCCGGTGCCTGGATGCGTCCGCAAGCATGGTGCTCCACGATTCGGTTTTGACGTGCCGACACGGTTCGGTTCAGACTGAGAGAAGCACCGGGCATGAGAAAATTCGGATTTACACTGATTGAGTTGCTGGTCGTGATCGCCATCATTGCCATCCTTGCCGCTTTGTTGTTGCCCGCACTAAGCAAGTCCAAGGCGAGGGCGCAGGGCATCGGCTGCGTGAACAACGTCAGGCAACTGACGACCGCCTGGTTTCTTTATACGGACGACGAGCAGGACCGGTTCGTGAACAATCATGGCCGCGATGAGACTCGCCTGAAACGCCAGACCTGGGCCAACAACGTAGAAGACTGGGCCAACAGCGATGACAACACGAACCTCGCCTTGCTGACGGAGGCAAAGCTGTCCGGGTACCTCGGCAAATCAGCGGGTGTGTTCAAGTGTCCGGCGGACAAATCCGTGGCCGCCAGCGGTCCCCGCATTCGCAGCATGTCGATGAACTCGCTGGTGGGCGATCCCGGTGAGCTGACGAACCGGTTTAATCCGGCTTACGTCCAGTTCTTCAAGTCCGCCGACCTGATCAATCCGTCACAGATCTTCGTCTTTCTCGACGAACATCCCGACACGATCAACGATGGATTTTTCATGAATCGTTTGGATGAACCGACCTGGGGCAACCTGCCGGCGTCCTACCACAATGGCGCGACGAGTTTCTCTTTCGGCGACGGCCACACGGAAACGCACCGGTGGGTCGTGAGCGGTCCGGGCGGGACGGTTCGGCCGCCCGTCAAAGGGGGCGTGGGCGGCACGTTTCCCGCGTCTCCAACGACGGACTACGACTGGCTCAAGGAACGGTCGAGCAGCAGAAAACAGTAGCCTCGGGTTTCCCTGGCTCTGTCAAGAATTGGCGGGCATCCGCCGACGGCGTTTTCTTCATTTCGCATCAGAGATGTAGCAGCCGACGGCCCGCGCGGTGGGGTGCGGCACCGGCTTCCCTTGCACGACCGCTTCCAGCACGTCCTCCAAATCATGTTGAGTGGCTTCGGGACGCTCCTTTCCCAAATCGGCATAACGATTGTCAATGCGACCGTGATAAACCAGTTGGCGGCCGGGCAGGAAGACCGCCGCTTCCGGCGTGACGTGAGCCTGGCTAAGTCGGACCAGACTGTGTTGCGGGTCGCGCAAAGCCTCCGGCGGCAATTGGTATTCCCGGAGGTGCTTCTGGATTGCGTCAGGCGAGGTGTCCGGGTCGGCATAGACCAGCCACAAACGGATGCCGGCGCGGGCAAACTTCTCCTTCACCCGGCGGATTTCGGGGGCGTAACGGTTCGAGATCGGACAATCCGTGCTGACGAAAAGGAAGACGATGGCTTTGGCACCGGCCGAGTCGAAGGGATCGAAGGACTGGCCGGCGAGATCGAACACAGTCCTTGTGGAGGAAGAAGCTTGGAGGTTCTCCTTAGCAGGGTTGTCAGTCGAATTTCTGATGCCGCAGCCGGACATCAGAAGCGTCAGCGCCAAAGCCAATACCGGCAATGACTTTGGACGCAGCGGTTGGATGCTAGTGCCCCTCATTAACGAGCCGTGTCCGCGAGTTTCTGGACTGGAGGTGACTCTGCGGCTGTCCGCGCTCCGATCGAACGCGCTTGTGGGAAGCGTCCAAG
>QHPA01000147.1 GCA_003218935.1 Verrucomicrobiota bacterium | reverse complement strand
CTTGCGCCAAGTCCTCTACGCGGAGAATTCACCCGCGCATCCGCCTTCGGGCGAAATCCATCGCCTGTTCGATGTGCCGACCAGCCAGAAGCTGCGCGCGCTGCAACGAAAACTGGAGGAATTAGACGCCACCCATCCGGGCGCGCCGCCCAAGGCGATGGTCCTGGAAGATAATTCCAGCCCTTACAGTCCGCACGTTTTCGTTCGCGGCAACCCGAACAATCCCGGCCCGGAAGTGCCACGAGAGTTTTTGGCAGTTGTAGCAGGCGCGAACCGGAAACCGTTCCGCAAAGGCAGCGGCCGGCTCGAACTCGCCCAGGCCATCGCCAGCCGCGACAACGCGCTCACCGCGCGCGTGATTGTGAATCGGGTCTGGCTGCATCATTTCGGCGCCGGACTCGTTCGGACCCCGAGCGACTTCGGCCTGCGCTCGGACCCGCCGACGCATCCGGAATTGCTCGATTACCTGGCCTCCTACTTCATCGACGAAGGCTGGTCGCTCAAAAAACTGCACCGGCTCATCCTGCTGTCGAACACGTACCAACAGAACAGCGACGGTGAAACCCGCTACGCGCAAATGGATCCAGACAACCGATTGCTCTGGAAAATGAACCGGCGGCGGCTTGACTTCGAGGAGTTGCGCGATTCGCTGCTCGCGGTCTCAGGCAACCTGGACCTCACCGAAGGCGGGCACGCGGTGGACATTGTCGGGGAACCGTCCTCCCCGCGACGCGCAGTTTACGGTTTTGTCGAGCGACAAAATCTCCCCAACATGTTTCGCACATTCGACTTCGCCAGTCCGGACACAACGAGTCCGCAGAGGTTTTCCACCACCGTGCCGCAGCAGGCGCTGTTTTTGATGAACAGTCCGTTTGTGATTCAGCAGGCGAAAAATCTCGCCGCGCGCGCGGAGCTCAAGTCCTGCTCCCGCCCCGAAGACCGACTCCGCCGACTCTACGAAGTCGCTTACCAGCGCGAACCGGACCCTGACGAACTCAAACTCGCGCTTCGTTTCGTGGCAGCGCCGCCGCGCGAACCGGACGAGACTCCCGACACGCCGGTCTGGCAGTACGGTTACGGCGAATTCGATGAAGCGGCCAAACGCGTCAAGGAGTTTCATCCGTTGCCCCACTTCACCGGCTCGGCCTGGCAAGGTGGGGAAAAGCTGCCCGACGGACAAATCGGCTGGGTGTTGCTGAACGCGACCGGGGGCCATCCGGGCAACGACCCGCAGCATGCCGCCATTCGGCGTTGGACCGCGCCGCGAGAAGGCAAGCTCGCCATCAACGGCACGTTGAGACAGGAAAATGAGGCCGGCGATGGCGTGCGCGGCCGCATTGTGTCGAGCCGGGTGGGCGTTGTCGGTGAATGGACGGTCCATCAGGGCAAAGAACCAACAGCCGTCGAATCAGTTGAAGTCAAACCGGGCGACACGATTGACTTTGTCGTCGATTGCCGGAGCGGGCCGGATTCCGATTCCTTCTCCTGGGCCCCGGAGATTCAGCTCGTTCAGCCCTATCCCGACAATTCCGAGGCACTGGAGAAAACGTGGGATGCCAAGGATGGCTTCAGCGGACCGAGAGAAACGCCCAAGCCGCTGGACGCATGGGAGAAGTTCGCGCAGGTGTTGTTGCTCTCGAACGAACTGATGTTTGTGGATTAGCTCCCCATAAAAAACCCCCCTTTCCTGGTTCTTTCGCTTTTGCGCCTGCGTTGGGACCAGGAACGGTGAGGGCGACTCGTCCTCCGTAGCAGAACTGCGGAGGGTGGAGACTCCGTCGAGCTCTGATCTCCAATGGATAGAAGTCAGGGCTCGACGGAGTCTCGCCCCACCCGATTTATCGGAAGTCCCACCTAACTGAACGAGTGCTCTTTCCCGCCGCTTCTTGCTTCCGACCTGCTCCATTGCTTAACTTGCCACCGACGTGAAAAAAACTGGTCGCCCCGAAATTCCGCGCAAGGCGATTTATCGCCTGTCGGTTTACCTCCGTTGCCTGCATCGGCTCAAGGCCAACGCCATCCGCACCGTTTCCAGCGACGCGTTGGCTGCGGCCGCCGGTGTGAAGCCCACGCAACTCCGCAAAGACCTCACTTACTTCGGACAGTTCGGCACGCGCGGCCTGGGCTACGACGTCGAGCAACTGGCCAAAATGATCACCGACCTGCTCGGCACGAACAGCCTCCAGCCCGTTATCCTGGTGGGCGTCGGCAATCTCGGCCTGGCGTTGCTGTCGTATCGCGGGTTTGAACAGGAGGGTTTTGAAATCGTCGCCGCATTCGATGTGGACCCTGATCGCAAACGTGAAAAGGCCGTGACGCAACCGATCCACGGAATGGACAAGCTGGCTGGATTTGTCCGCAACCGCGGCGCCCGCATGGCTATCCTCACGGTCCCAGCCGTGGTTGCGCAGGAAGTCGCCAACCAGCTCGTCGAAGCTGGCATCACCGGCATTTTGAATTTCTCGCCCATTGTCCTGCAAGTGCCGGAAGAAGTCATGGTCAACAACGTCAACCTCGCCATCGAACTGGAGAACCTCAGTTATTTCATCCAGGACTGAGTGGCTGTTCGGGTGCGAGCGTGACAACCTGCTCACGCCCGTTTAGCATCCGGCCATGCAAATGCTGCTCTCCACTTCGGTTGCCTCTGCTTTCTCCCTGCTTCTGACCGCAGGTTCTGTGCAAGCCGCCGACCCCAGGATCATCGCGCCCGGAGCCAAACTCGAAAAGCTGGCCGGCGGCTTTGAATTCACCGAAGGTCCCTCCGCCGACAAGGACGGGAACGTGTTTTTCACCGACCAGCCCAACGACCGAATCGTGAAATGGAATGCGGCGGACGGCACCGTGAGCGACTGGATGAAACCGTGCGGTCGTTCGAATGGCACCTACTTCGATAAGGACGGAAACCTTATCGCCTGCGCTGATGAAAAAAATGAACTGTGGCTGATTACGCCCGAAAAGAAGGTATTTGTGGAGGTGAAAGATTTTGATGGCAAACTGCTCAACGGCCCGAATGACCTTTGGATTCGGCCAGATGGCGGCATCTACTTCACTGATCCACTTTATCCGCGACCTTATTGGAAACGCGACAAGGAGATGCAACAGAATGGCCAAGACGTTTATTTTCTCACAAGCAACCATAAGACCCTAGGGCGTGTGATTACGGACCTCAAACAACCCAACGGCATCATCGGTACGCCCGACGGCAGGACGCTCTATGTCGCCGACATCGGCGCGGGCAAGACGTTCGCTTACGACATCCCGGCGAATGGGTCGCCGACGAACAAGCGGCTCTTCTGCAATCTCGGCTCCGACGGCATGACGCTCGACAACGAAGGCAATGTCTATCTCACCGGTCGCGGCGTCACCGTGTTCGACAAGTCGGGCAAACAGATCGAGCACATCGACGTGCCGGAACCGTGGACGGCGAACATCACCTTCGGCGGCAAGGATCGCGACCTGCTTTTCATCACCGCGAGCAAGAACGTCTATGGGCTGAAGACGCGCGTGAAAGGAGCACAATAGCATGAAAGCAGCGTCTCTACTCCTCGGTCTCTTGATGGTGTTCGATCTTTCCGCAGCCAACTGGCCGCAGTTCCGCGGACCGCAGGCGGCCGGAGTGGATACGAACGCCGTCGCGCCAACGCGCTGGGATGTCGAAAAAGGCGAGAACGTCCGGTGGCAGACCACGATTCCGGGTCTGGCTCACTCGTCGCCGATTATTTGGGGCGATCGTGTGTATGTGACCACCGCTGCGCGGCCGGGCAAGGCCGATCTCAAGGTCGGACTTTATGGAGACATCGAGTCAGCCAGCGACCAGGACCCGCACCAGTGGCGGTTGCTGGCGTTGGACAAGGCCAGTGGCAAAATCGTCTTCGACAAACTCGGTTACGAGGCGGTTCCTCGCGTCAAACGCCATACCAAGTCCAGTCATTGCAACTCCACACCCGCCACCGATGGGAAACGGGTGGTCGCCCTTTTCGGCTCCGAAGGTTTGTTCTGTTTCGACCTGGACGGCCAGCTACTCTGGAAAAAAAACCTGGGTCCGATGGACTCCGGTTACTACCAGGTGCCCAGCGCGCAATGGGGCTTCGCCAGCTCACCCGTCATTCATGATGGCAAAGTCGTCGTGCTTTGCGACGTCCAGACCAATTCGTTCCTCGCTGCATTCAATCTCACCGACGGCAAAGAACTCTGGCGCGCGCCGCG